>NZ_JBPWOA010000018.1:0-206022 GCF_051781005.1 Anabaena sp. WFMT
TGTGGGCAGGGGTGAATATCCTATCTCTCCCCTAGATATTATTAAAACTATATTGGGTGTCGATACGGGAAATCCTGACCATCTCTTCGTGATTAATTCCCTGCGTCTACCTCGTACCCTTGTCGCTTTTATGGTGGGAGTGGCGCTGGCTATTTCTGGAACTATCTTCCAAGGTTTAACACGCAATCCCTTAGCTGATCCTGGTATTATTGGCATCAATTCTGGGGCAAGTTTAGCCGCAGTTACAGTTATTGTCTTATTTCCCTCTGCACCAGTTTATATTTTGCCTTTATCAGCCTTTGTTGGTGCTTTGTTAATGGCTACTTTAATTTACTGGCTGGCTTGGAATAATGGGAGTTCACCGATTTTATTAATTTTAATGGGTGTGGGTTTATCTGCGATCGCTAGTGCCTTCACCAGTTTAATGATTACCTTCGGTGACATTTACAGCGTTAGTGATGCTTTGGTGTGGTTAGCTGGTAGTGTTTACGGTCGCACTTGGGAACAAGTCTTTTCATTTTTACCTTGGTTAATTATTTTTGTACCAATGGCGTTGACATTAGCCAGACATTTGAACGCCTTAAATTTAGGAGATGATGTTGCTAGAAGTTTAGGTAGTCGTGTGGAATGGCAGCGTAGTTTACTACTATTAGTAGCAGTAGCCTTAGCTGGTGCATCAGTAGCCACTGCGGGAATGATTGGTTTTGTCGGTTTAATTGCGCCCCATTTAGGAAGACAGTTAGTAGGTACAAATCATCAAGGTTTGATTCCCACTTCCGCACTGTTAGGAGGAATGATTGTTGTGGTTGCGGACTTATTAGGAAGAACTCTATTTGCACCTATTGAAATTCCCTGTGGAGTCGTTACTGCTGCCGTGGGCGCTCCTTATTTTCTGTATTTGTTAATTCGTAATCGGAAAAATAGGTGACAGGGAACAGGTGACAGGTGACAGTGAAGAGAGCAGGAGGAGAGGGGGAGAAAAATAATTATTAATTACAAATCTAAAATCTAAAATCTAAAATCTAAAATTGTTATGAAAGGTTTATCAACGAAAAGTTTATCTTTGGCTTATGATGGTGCAACCATTATCTGGGATCTAAATTTAGCGATTCCTGCGGGGAAAATTACTGCTTTAGTTGGTGCTAATGGTTGCGGAAAATCTACTTTATTAAGAGGTTTGGCTAGATTGCTTAAACCTCGTGGTGGTGCTGTATATCTTGATGGAGAATCTATTTTTCAACTTTCCACAAAAGAAGTAGCCCAGCAATTGGGAATTTTACCCCAAAGTCCAGTTGCACCAGAAGGTTTAACAGTCAGAGATTTAGTAGCCCAAGGACGTTATCCTTATCAAAATTGGTTGCAGCAATGGTCCCAGAAAGATGAAAAAATTGTTCAACAGGCATTAGAAATTACAGATTTACTCAACTTATCTGAACGCGCATTAGACACTTTATCTGGTGGACAAAAACAACGTGCTTGGATTGCTATGGCATTAGCTCAAGATACGGATATTTTACTATTAGATGAACCGACTACTTTTTTAGATTTAGCACACCAAATAGAAGTTTTAGATTTGTTGTATGAATTAAATCAATTTCAGGGTAGAACTATTGTGATGGTGTTGCATGATTTAAATCAAGCTTGTCGTTATGCTGATTATTTAGTTGCTGTCAAAGAAGGCAGGATTTTTACTGCTGGAGAACCACAAGAAGTCATGACTGAGGAAATGGTAAAAGAGGTTTTTGGATTAGATTGTCGTGTTGTTGCTGACCCGGTTGTGGGAACACCCATGTGTGTACCCATAGGACGTAAAGGTAAAGGAATTAACTAATAAAATAACTCTGTTCATTATTTGGGTAAAGTCACCAATTACTGACAATTAACCACAAGCTATTGCAATATTGCCAGCACCCAATCATCCTATGACTCTCACCCTCTCTCAATCTGCTTACTGGGAACTCGTCTATGAAAGTGAGGAGAATCAACTCACACCTAATTCTGCTGATGAATTTGATGTAACTTATCAATATCCTGTGAGATTGGGAAACGGTTACAGTCGGTATATTGATTTACGAACAGGATTAGATTTAAATATCGCCAATTATCAATTGCATGATGAGATAATTACAAGATCCTCTGATAGAGAACATCTGATTGAGTACACTTTTGAGCTTTCCGGTTTAAAGACTGGAACTTATGGCTTTTTTGGTAGCGGTTTAGCACCAGGGGGAAGTTTAGAACATTCACCAGTTCAACCGACTGCTTGGGTGAGTGTTCATATAGAACCTGAGTTATTTTGTCAGTGGTTTGGCCATAAGGGAGAACTACCGACAAATTTGCAACCATTAATTCGTAAATCAGATCAAAAATATTATGAGCATCACGGAAAGACTACTTCTGCAATGCAAATGGCACTACAACAACTGTTAGGCTGTCCGTATCAGGGAAACACAAAGCGGGTGTAT
This sequence comes from Anabaena sp. WFMT, assembly GCF_051781005.1. Lineage (NCBI taxonomy): Bacteria > Bacillati > Cyanobacteriota > Cyanophyceae > Nostocales > Nostocaceae > Anabaena > Anabaena sp. WFMT. Next base: position 2,466 of record NZ_JBPWOA010000018.1, read on the forward strand.
CTGGAAAGCAAAGTTTGGGAATTGATGGCGCTTCAGGTCGAACAATTCCTGGAAACTCAAACAATAGAGACAACTAGCAAAATTTTAAATGCAGAGGACATTGAGCGCATCCATTACGCCAGTGAAATTTTATTGACGCGGTTGGATCAGCCACCTTCGTTGATGGAGTTGGCGCGGATGGTGGGAATTAATGACAATAAGCTGAAAGTTGGATTTAAGCAGGTCTTTGAGACAACAGTGTTTGGCTACCTTCATGATTGTCGCATGGAGCGATCGCGCCAAATGTTAGCAGCGGGTAAACTAACTGTAACTGAAACAGCGAAAGCTGTAGGATTCGCCAATAGAGGCTATTTCGCCGCCTCCTTCCGCCGCAAATTTGGCGTAAATCCGGGAATTTATCTCAACGAAAAACGACAAAAATTAAAAAACTCCGGCTAGTGATCATAGTATTCACCCGTACTCCAGAACTTTCCTGTAATCTTATTGCTAGTAATTATTAATTAAATACATGAGTTTAGATTGGTACTGAGATTTATTATCACAGTTGCCAGTCTCCCAGTTCCTTACTTCTGTGGTGTGTAGAGTGATGTTAAATCAATTGCAAAAACTAGCTTGGATGACAGGTTTGGCTTTAGTGTGCGTAAATTTACCTGTTTTCGCTGAAGATAGCCAAAAACCAATCTCTAAAATTTCTCAATTAAGTGATATAGAAAAACCTGCTACCAATATTAAGCAATGGCTGGCTCAGTCCCTCATTCAAATCACAGGTGTCAAATCCCAAACAACGGACAAAGGGATAGAGGTAATTTTAGAAACTAATCAATCAGATCAACTGCAACTCACAAATAAGAGTGAGGGTAATAGCTATATTATTGACATTCCCAATAGTCAATTACGCTTACCTAGTGGTAATACATTCCGTCAAGAAAAACCGAATGTAGGAATTAGTGAAATTACAGTTACCAATTTAGATGCAAATACTATTCGTATAACGGTAACAGGTGAAACGGGTGCGCCACAAGTTGAATTGTTTGATGATGATGCGGGTTTGGTTTTTGGAGTTGTACCAAGTGTGACAAATACTCCAACACCACAAACAGAACCAACTCCACCAGAACCACAACCCAGCAGTGAAACCCAACCAGAAGAACCATCTGCACAGAGTGATGAACCTATTGAACTGGTAGTCACAGGTGAGCAAAATAGATATCGTGTACCCAATGCTTCCACTGGAACTAGAACTGATACTCTCATCCGAGATATTCCTCAGACTATTCAAGTAGTTCCAGAAGAAGTGATTAGAGATCAAAGAGTTACTCGTTTAAGAGATGCGCTGCTGAATGTTGGGGGTGTAATTCAAGATGGTGGATTTGGTGGAGGAATAGACCAACTGGGGATTCGGGGATTTTTTGGTGGCGGTATTTTGGTTGATGGGTTCAAAGATGGACGAGGTGGTATTAGAGAAACTGCAAACGTTGAACGGATAGAAGTTCTCAAAGGGCCAGCTTCAGTTTTATATGGTGGTGTTGAGCCTGGAGGTGTAATTAACTTAGTTACAAAGCAGCCTCTAAGAGATCCCTACTATAATGCTGAATTTTCGGTGGGTAGTTTCTCCACATTTCGCCCTAGTATTGATATTTCCGGGCCAATAAACTCTGATAAAACTCTGTTATATAGGCTAAATTCTGTTTATGAATCTTCAGAAGGATTCCGTGATTTTAATCAAAATATTCAACGATTCTTTATTTCACCCACTTTAAAATGGGAAATTGGACAAGCAACTAACGTAACGTTTCAATTCGACTATCTCAACGATGAGCGTCCATTTGACCGGGGATTTTTAGCTTTTGGTAATGGTATTCTTGACATTCCTTTAAAGCGGATTTTAGGCGAACCAGATGATGTGAGGAAAGTTGAAGAAATAGGTTTTAGCTATCGCTTAGAGCATAATTTTAACGATAACTGGAAAATCCGCAATGCTTTCCGATATCAGAGTTCAGATGATTTTGATTATCGTGCTGAACCTGTGAGCTTCAATGAAACGACAGGTATTCTGTCACGGAACTTTAGATCCAATGATGACTATGGAGAAACTTATACCTTACAAACTGATGTAGTTGGTAAGTTTACTACAGGTTCAATTAATCATACTCTCTTATTTGGTGTTGACTTAGCTAGAGACACATCAGGCGGGACTCAAAAGCGATTACCAGGAGGACTTACACCAAGTATTGATGTATTCAATCCCGTTTATAATGCCATACCCAGACCTGGTTTAGAAGCATTAACCAACGTGGTTCGTAATAACCAAAATACAAGCGATAGTTTAGGCATTTTCTTGCAAGACCAAATAGCCTTGGCAGATAACTTAAAATTCCTTGTGGGTGGAAGGTTGGATATTGTAGACCAAAAAAGCAGAAATTTCTTGAATGACAGTGAATCTAGTCAGTATGATACAGCTATCACTCCAAGACTGGGTATTGTTTATCAACCCATTCAACCTATTTCTCTTTATGCTAGTTACAGCCAATCCTTTCAACCGAACTTTGGTACAAGAGTTGATGGTTCAGTTCTAGAACCTGAACGGGGAACTCAATATGAAGTTGGTGTAAAAAGTGAATTTTTGGATGGCAGATTAGCTGCTACTTTGGCAGCTTATAACATTACAAAATTAAATATTGCTACAACTGATCCTGCTAATCCAGACTTCAGTATTCCGATAGGGAAACAACGCAACCAAGGTCTTGAATTCAACGTTGCGGGACAAATTCAACCTGGTTGGAATGTCATCGCATCTTATTCTTACATTGATGCTGAAATTACCGAAAGTAATGATGGTTTAGCTGGTAATCAACCACCTAACGTCCCATTTAATACAGCTAGTTTGTGGACAACTTACCAATTGCAGCGCGGTAGTTTGCAAGGTTTAGGTTTTGGTCTAGGGTTATTTTATGTAGGCGATCGCCAAGGTGATACCGATAATACCTATATCATCCCTAGCTATTTGAGAACAGATGCAGCCATCTACTATCAACGGGATAATTGGCGGGCTGGAATTAACATCCAAAATCTGTTGAATGAAAAATATTTTCAAGGAGCAAATTTTGGTAGAGTCACCATAGAACCAGGCGCACCATTAACGGTGATTGGTAGTTTTTCCGTGACATTCTAATTTTAACGAAAATCAGGTTTTAAGTATGAGATTCCATCATGAATGACAGTTATATAAAAAGCAAAAGCTTGACTCGCTGGTGGCGATTTGGGATCGTACTATTTTGTACTCTACTCCTAGCTGTAGCTTGTCACCGTGATGGTTCTCTACCTGTTAATTATCAAAGTACAAATGCAGATTGTCGTCAGATGGAACACGCTGCGGGAATTACCTGTATTCCAGAAAAGTTTGAGCGACTTGTGACTTTAGATGATGCTGAAAATGCGATCGCACTAGGAATTAAACCTCTTGGTGCTGTGATCTCCGATTTTTCATCACATTGGCAAGATAAGCTGACAGGAGTAAAAAACATCGGGACAATTGGTGAACCTAGCTTAGAAAGTATTCTCGCACTCAAACCAGATTTGATTGTGGGTTCTGAATATCAAAAAGATATTTATCCTATTACTTCAAAAATTGCTCCCACAGTTTTGTTGAAATTTGGACACAGTGGTCAATGGAAAGAGGTATTTACAAATACTAGTGTGGCGTTAGGTAAGAAAGAAGTTGGTCAAAAGGTAATGGAAAATTATTATCGTCGTCTCGCAGAATTTAAGCAGAAAATGGGCAATAAGTTGTCAAAACTCAAAGTTTCTGTAGTGCGAGTTTATCCTAATAAAATCAACCTTTATCTACTTGATTCTTTCTGCGGAACTATTTTGCAAGATGCCGGATTATCTCGTCCAGAATCTCAAAATTTCACAGCATCAGCAGCTAAGAAGTTATTTAATAATCCGATTCAAATGTCCATTGGTAATGAATTAATCGAACAAGCTGATGGTGATGTGATATTTATTTGGACTTATGAAAATAACACCAAAGGAACTCAAACAGCCCAAAAAAAATTAGAGCAACTTAAATTAAGTCCTCTGTGGAAAAATTTAAAAGCTGTGCGAGAAAATAAAGTTTATTTAGTTCCAAGTTACTGGATTGGAAGTGGTATGTTAGCGGCAAATGCGATTATTGATGACTTATTTAAGTACCTAATTAACACACCTTGAGAAACAGATGGCGATTGGAAATCGCGGCTACACAGACAAAACCCACCTGCGTGGGTTTGGAATCCCTAGCTTTTCATTAGTCCACGCACCATCTGGATTTGGTTTGCGTAGAAGTGAATTATATTCGCCCAAAACTCTGCCAATTGATGGTTTAAATACTTTATTATAACCTACCAGATTATGACAGTTCATACCTTATTTGTTTGTACATCTTGTAGTGCTGTTCTATCTCACGAAGAAGCAGACGAACGCGCCGAAGGAAATCAACTATTATTGAAATTGCTGGAAGTGCAAAAAAATAATTACGCTGACAGCACTCTCAATATAGAGCCTGTAGGATGTTTGTGGAGTTGCGTTAAAAAATATTCTTGTGCTGTCAGCTTTGTTTGTCCGCAAAAATATACATACCATTTTGTTGATTTGACACAGGACAGCATACCTGATTTGTTCCAATTCAGCCAGCTTTACCAAGAAAGCAAAGATGGATATGTTTTACCACCCAAATTACCTGGAACTTTGCGATCGCATCTGCTGGTACGAATCCCTCCTACACCTGAGGAGATCGTGGCTAAAGCTTTATGAAAATCGGACTACAGCAATACTGGAATTTACTTGTAGAATATCTCAAACCCCAAAAAGGAAGGGTTTTCAAATTTGCGATCGCACTCCTCGCCAGCATCGGACTACAATTAGTCAATCCCCAAATTCTTCGCTATTTCATTGATACAGCCGTAGCTGGCGGTTCAGGACAAAACTTACTCATATCCGCCCTCCTCTTTATTGGTGTAGCTTTAGTTACTCAACTAATCACAATTGCTGCTACCTACTACGGTGAAAACGTCGCCTGGAGAGCCACCAACGCCTTACGTGCTGACTTAGTTGAACATTGTTTGCAACTAGATTTATCCTTTCATAAATTCTCCACACCCGGTGAATTACTAGAGAGAGTAGACGGTGATGTTCACACACTTTCGCAATTTTTCTCCAAATTCACCATTTACATCTTAGGCAATTTGCTACTCATGTTGGGTGTGATTGTAGTGCTATTTGCCGAAGATTGGCGTGCTGGGATAGCGATCGCATTTTTTAGCCTCACAGCATTAGGAACACTAATCCGTCTGCGTTCCATAGCCGTTCCCTATTGGAGAACTTATCGCCAAATTAGTGCTGATTTTTTTGGTTTCGTAGGTGAACAACTCGCCGGCATGGAAGACGTGCGGGCTAATGGTGCTAAAAGCTATGTCATGCAACGCTTCCACAAAATTTTGCAAAGCTGGCTACCCATCTATCACAAAGCCCGCTTTGCCAGTACAATTCTTTGGGGTACAACCAACGGTATTTTTACATTAGGAACTGCGATCGCTTTAAGCGTCGGTGCTTACCTTTGGAATCAAAATATTATTACCATCGGCACAGTATATTTACTATATTACTACACCAACTTACTCAGCGAACCCATCGAGCAAATTCGCAACCAATTTGAAGAACTCCAACAAGCAGAAGCCAGCATTTACCGCATTCAAGACTTACTACAAGTAAAATCCCAACTCAGTCCAGGAGGCGAACAAAGACTTCCTCAAGGCGCACTTTCCGTAACCTTTGATCATCTTTCCTTTAGCTACAATGACCGGAAAACAGGAGAAGGGGATTTGGTACTGGAAGACATATCCTTTAATTTACCTGCTGGACAAGTATTAGGTTTATTAGGGCGGACAGGTAGCGGTAAATCTTCCCTAGCGCGTTTATTACTGAGATTATATGACCCCAAATCAGGCTCAATTCACTTAGGCGGCGTACCAATTAACCAAACTTACTCAACAGATTTACCCCAAAAAATCGGCTTAGTCACCCAAGATGTACAACTCTTTCAAACCACAGTACGAAATAATCTCACCTTTTTTAACCAAGAAATTAGCGACGAACGCATCTATGAAACCTTAGAAATATTAGGACTATCGCAATGGTTGCATTCATTACCCCAAGGCTTAGACACAAATTTGGGGCCAGATAGTAGCGGCTTATCAGCAGGACAAGCGCAGTTACTAGCCTTTACTCGCGTATTTCTCAAAAATCCAGGTTTAGTGATATTAGATGAAGCCTCCTCACGCCTTGACCCTATTACCGAAAAACTGATTGAAAAAGCCGTTGATAAATTACTAACTGGACGTACAGGCATAATTATTGCCCATCGTTTAGCCACCCTACAAAAAGCAAATCAAATCTTAATTTTAGAACAAGGTCGAATTAGTGAATATGGTCAACGTGAAGAATTAATTAAAAATCCTCACTCACGTTTTACCCAATTATTAAAAACTGGTTTAACTGATTTATAGCCTTTCTTACTCTACAGAAACACAAAATTATCTGCGTTTAATTCTTTCTTGCTGTACCTCACTCAACCGATAACCGCTATATTAACCTAAGACAATTTATTATTAAAGTCAAAGATTCCTGCTCCCTCTCTTTACTAAAAAGAGGGCTTGGGTGAAGTTCTACAAATTTCAAACTATTAATTATCATGGTAACAACAAAAAAGCGCAAACACTGGGAATTAATATGGCAACTGATTTGCTACAAACCAAAACTATATATCCTTGATAGCATCTACTGGATTTTAATTACAGGTTTACCCGCCCTACCAGGATTAATCATCCGGGAATTTTTCAATAGTTTAACAAATAAGGAACAATTAGGATTATCACCTCTAGCTTTAATTGCATTATTACTAGCCCTGAACTTAGGACATATTGTAATTATATTTGCGGGGAGAGTTACCAAAACCCAGCACCGTTTTCTCATGCGGTCATTACTGCGACATAATTTATTAGACCGCCTATTTAAAAATCCTACAGCACAGCCAATGGTTGTTACTAAAGAGTCAGAAACAACTGTATCTCAGGGAGAAATTATTAGCTATTTTCGTGATGATGCCCAACAAATAGAAGACAACGTGGCATGGATATCAGAACTCTCAGGAGAAGGAATATTTGCCATTCTTTGTTTAGTGACTTTATTAAGTATCAACGTACAGATGACGTTGTTTGTATTTCTGCCTTTAGCAGCAATGGTAGTAATTATTCAACGAGCCGAAACTCTGATTAAAAAGTATAGAAAAGCCAGCCGCCAAGCCACCGAAAAAGTTACAGGAATTTTAGGCGAAATATTTGGTTCAGTTCAAGCGATTAAGGTAGCTGGTGCAGAAAAAAATGTATTAGATTATTTTCGCACTTTAAATGACCAACGTCGCCAAACCATTATTAAGGATAGTCTGTTTAACGCTATTCTCAAATCTTCCTTTCAAAATATGGTGAATTTGGGAACAGGAATAATTTTGCTCCTCGCTTCTCAACTAATGCAGAGTGGGGTTAATCAGTTAACAGTAGGTGACTTTGCTTTATTTGTTTATAACATCTCATTTGTGACTGGCTTTTTTACTTCTTTCGGTAGTTTTATGGCATTGTCTAAACACACAGAAGTGTCTTTTGATCGGATGGCTAGTTTACTATCTGGTGCATCGGCTGATACATTAGTAGCGCCCAATCAACTTTATCTAAATGACTTGAATTGTTCTCAAAAAGATTTACCCACAATAGAACAACCTTTGCGGAATAAAAAAGATCATTTTCAATCTTTGAAAGTTTCTCATCTCACTTATATTTATCCTGGTACAAACCAAGGAATTACAGATATTAGCTTTGAAATTCAGCGCGGTAGTTTGACTGTAATTACTGGTCAAATTGGTTCTGGTAAAACTACATTACTGCGTTTGTTATTAGGATTATTACCTATACAAAGCGGGGAAATTTACTGGAATGGAAATATTGTGGAAAACCCCGCTACTTTCTTTGTTCCCCCTCGCAGTGCTTATACTCCTCAAATTCCCCAACTTTTTAGTTATACCCTGCGGGAAAATATTTTATTAGGATTATCTAAAGATGATCAAGATATCGCCACAGCTTTAAACATGGCTGTATTTGAGCAAGATTTAGCAACGATGAATGAAAGTTTAGAAACTTTAGTTGGTTCTAAAGGTGTGCGGCTTTCTGGTGGACAAATGCAACGAGTAGCAGCCGCTCGGATGTTTGTTCGTCAACCGGAATTAATGGTGTTTGATGACCTTTCCAGCGCCTTGGATGTGGAGACAGAATTGGCTTTATGGTCGCGGATATTTGTTAATAGCACAGAACAGGAAGAAAATAGTTGGATACCAACCTGTCTTGTTGTTTCTCATCGTCCTTCTGTGTTGCGTCGCGCTGACCAGATTATTGTCATGAAAGCAGGGAGAGTTGTCGCGCAAGGCAAGTTTAAGGAGATTTTAGCTGATGAGCAAGCCGATTGGATTTTTTAGTACCAATTTTAGTAAATCACAAACTTTTTCCCAAAGGGCGATCGCCTCCAAAATACTGTAATCTCAATTGATGACTTGTATAAATATTTAGTGAAGTAATCATCAATATGTCAACCAACAAAACTCACAATAATTGTCGTTTTTGTTCCGAGATTTCCCAAGCTAACGGTGAAGACCCCATTGGTTCAGCTGTAACATTAGAACAATACTTAATTATCGAAGCTGCACAACCTTGGCCAATTAATATTTGGATTGAACCTGACCCCATGCCACAAGGTGTATTAGACGCATTAAAATTTGCTTGGTAAAGTGGTGGGGCAATTCGACAACTTGCGATCGCACCAGACAAAGAATACTCCCATCCCGATTATACTCGTGTATTCTACTATCGCCGACCAGCAAAGTTTTTTGCCCAATTTGAGAAACATGAGTTTATCGTACCTCATGGTTTAGTGGGTTCTTTGGCATTAGCTTTAGTCAAAAATCCAGAAGAATTACCAAACTTTAGCCAATATCGCCAACAAACAAATCACATTCGAGAAATACTCGTTTGCAACCACGGGAATGTGGATGTGGCTTGTAGTAGATTTGGTTATCCGATTTATAAAAAATTACGTTCTGAATACGCTGCTGCAACTGACAGTAACTTACGTTTTTGGCGATGTAGTCATTTTGGTGGACACGAATTTGCACCTACCTTAGTTGACTTACCCCAAGGACAATATTGGGGTCATTTAAAACCCGAAATTTTAGATTTATTAGTCCGACGTAATGGTTCAGTTAAAGAACTGTATCCATACTATCGAGGCTGGGGTGGCTTATCCTTCTTTGAACAAATTGCCGAACGAGAAATTTGGATGCAGGAAGATTGGAAATGGCTGGAATATCACAAAGCCGGTCAAGTTTTAGCAAGTGATGAAATTAATCAAGAATGGGCTGATGTTCGCATTGATTACACCACAGCCGATGGAAATATTAGAAGTGCATATCAAGCCAAGGTGGAGATGAAAGGTTCAGTTATGACAGCTTGGAAATCAGGAGAAAACCCAACTTTAGAGGAAGTAAAGCAGTATCACGTCAGTAGTCTAGTGAAATTGGCATAATAAAAATTGGATCGGATTTTTAGGGAGAACTGATAGCAAATAGCTGTCTCTTGCTGAAGAAATTAAGTTTTTATTAACAAATCAAAATCATAAGATTTAGAGTTTATACCAAATTGCTTACGAAAAGCATCTGCAAAACGACTTTTGTTTGCATAACCAACAGCACCCGCTAATTGTCAGTTTCACTGGTTTTTGCTGGAATTTTTATGATCAGTCTGTTCCGGTTATTCACGCTATTACTTTGACACCTAAACACAGGAAAGGTGTTGCAAATCGTTGATAGTCGTTCTTTACCTTTGGGCGATCGCATATAATTGTTCATCAAGGCGTTTCTTGGCAAGCAGTAATCTGCCTTCTGATTGATGACTATATAACGGTTTCTGAACAATCTGATTGAGTAAAGATACCGTTTGCTTAATGGAGAAGTACGACGAGAACACACGTCTATTTTCCCAGGTTTCGATAATACTCACCAATAACCAGTCTTGCAGATTATTGTTGAATATCTGATCAAACCCAACAATGGATTAAACTGGTTATTTGGAGTGGAAGTTTGTAAAACCTCGTTTTTGACTCATTTTTCTATGGTTACAAGACTTGCAGCGATTTATGGGATGGCTACAGCACCAACTGTAACACCTGACCGGGTTAATCAAGTTACTCGCAAAACTTATCCGAATTACAAAGTGATTGTGTTGAATGACGATTTTAATACTTTTCAACACGTGGCTGAGTGTTTGCTAAAGTATATTCCGGGAATGTCGAGCGATCGCGCTTGGGATCTTACCAATCAGATACATCACGAAGGACAGGCGATTGTTTGGGTAGGACCTCAAGAACCTGCGGAACTTTACCACCAACAGCTACGACGGGCTGGGTTGACTATGGCCCCCCTGGAAGCAGCTTAATCATCATGAACAAACCCACGGATGGCAGACTAGTTTGGAATCACTCTACTCACATTTCTGGACTAATCCCAATTTTAGAACGTTTGTGTCGGCATGATGGCATTCACACAGTCACACCTGCGGTGATTGGACGGGTGAGAGGTCATTGTCCCAAAATGCAGTTGCGTGTGTCTGTACCCATTCGCGGGGGTTATAAAGTCATTGCACGGCAGGGTAAGACGGTTCAAGAGGTATTTATCCTCACAACTTTGCTTCAGGAACAACTGGAAAGTGCGATCGCGATCGCTATGAGAATTACATGAATCCGACGATTAATCAACGGAGGAGCTAAAAACGCTCCTTTTACGACTTTTGACTACTCCTCAACACGATGTACCGCAAACTTATGTAATGGCAAACTAAGAATACAAGAAAAAGTTAACAAATATGACAAAGCTATAGTGATTCTCAAGGTCATTGTTAAACCTTCCCAATTCGGTAAAACTATTTTCTCAATTCCAAAAGCAACACAGTAAACTAGCCAGTAAGCAAAGCTCATCCTTAACAGGATTTCCTCTGTTTCTTGGGCTTCATCTTTTTGTTTTTTTTGTTTATTATTATCCCACAGCATCAATAGACCAAGAATACAAGCTACACAAGAAACAGCAACTACAAATTCATGACAAAATAGATTTACCGAATGCATTTGCCTTTATCCCACTATTTTGATTTTTCTATTGTCAATTAGTCTAAAGGCATAGTCCCAGAGATTATTCAAAATAGTTACAAACTGCAATAGTTAATAGCAATATCTGTAAACAATTGCAACATATACAGCAGAATTCAGGAGTCAGAAGTCAGGAGTCAGAATCATCTAGAACCTGAAAAATACTGTATTCTGCTGTATATAGAAAAAAACTTCAAGATTCTTGTTCACAAGCACCAATACTTACCCAGGAACTAGAACCATCTTGCCAATGTTCTTTCTTCCAAATTGGTGCATTATGTTTAAGGGTATCAATTGCATACTGACAAGCTGCAAACGCCTCACCTCGATGCGGACACCCCACAGCTACTAAAACACTGATTTCGCCGATTTTTAACCGCCCAATGCGATGACATATCACAACGCGATTTACATCAGGCCATTGGCAACGAATATCAGCTGCAATTTGATAAAATACTTGCAAAGCCATCGGTTCGTAAGCTTGATACTCTAAAGCCACCACAGGTTTCCCATCGGTTTGATTACGAACCATACCACTCATCAGCACCACTGCACCATTAGCCGGGTTGTTAGCTTGATCGTATATTTCCTCAAGAGATAATGGAGCAAAGGAAATACCAAAGCTATCTTCGACTTTAGGTTTTATGGGAAGTTTCGTTTTCATGGCTAAGTTCTGAAACAGTGGATAGCTTGATAGTAAGTGCTGAGTCTTGAGTCCTGTAAGAGAACTCCACACAATAAATATATAATACAGTGTATTTCTTTTGTTACATACATTATATAATGTCTGCTAGGCGGATATATGGCGAATATATATTTAACTTGTATATCTCTGAGTTTTAGGAATAGGCAGGGTTTTAGAGAAGCTATACCTCTTACCAATGCGAATTTTCATTAAACAAAAAGAGTAAATTAATATCACCGCTCATTAAATTTTTACATGATTTTATTATTGAAGGAGTGATTTAATTGCATAAAAATATTCCCAATCTATTAGTAAATATCCTGAATTTCAATTTAATTACTACAAATAATTACTACAAAAACTCTATTTTCCTGTCATCCTCCCTTAGAAAGATTAATATATAATTGGCAAACAATGAATTTATGTGTTTACTGAACATTAGACATCCCTCAATAGTAACTTTATGAACCGATGAAGTACAGTAATAATTTAATTGACAAAGGAGAAAATTTACTATTAAGGCTACCAATTAGGAGAGGCATATCATACTTTAATCCAAAATTTAAGCAGGGCGTATTTGCCGATTCCCTGTTTATGAAGAGTTTAAAACAGAGATTCATACGAGGTTACGTAGTCATTTTCTAAAAATATAGTAGGAAAAATTTGATGAAATTCCCAGTGTCTAACAATGAAGCAGCAAGACTTAAGACTCTTCACCAGTATAAAATTCTGGATAGTTCACCAGAAGAACCTTTCGACGATTTAGCATTGTTAGCCGCGCAGATTTGCAACACACCTATTGCTGTGATTAATCTGATTGATGCCCATCGTCAGTGGTTCAAGGCTAAGGTAGGGTTAGATATTCAGGAAATGCCTAGAGATGCAGGTTTTTGTCCAATTTGCGTGCTAGAAGGTAAGGTTTTGGTTATTCCTAACACATTGGCAGATGAACATTTTGCCACAGCAGATATTGTTACCTCAGAACCATATGTCAGGTTTTATGCAGGCATACCTTTAATTGTCCCAGGAGGTGAGGTAATAGGAACTTTGTGCGTAGTGGATAAAATACCACGTCAAATTACTCCTCAACAGTTAGCAGGATTAGAATCTATTAGTCGCCTTGTAGTTAGACAATTAGAAATTAGGCGCAATTTAGCCGAACTGTCCCATATAAATGAAGAGTATAAAGATGCACAATTAGCACTGCGTCAAAGTGAATCTACCTTACACAGCTTTTTCGAGAGTGCGCCAATGATGATGGGAATTGTGGAATTAGTTGATAACGACATTCTACATATTTCTGATAATCCCAATACGGCAAAATTTTTGGGACTTACCCCAGAAGCAATGCAAAATCGTCTAGCGCGGGAAATGGGTGCAGAGAAGAGGGATTTAAACCAGTGGATCAATTACTATCGTCAAGCAGAACTTACCCAGTTACCAGTTAGGTTTGAATATTCTTACGAAACTCCCCAAGGACAAACTTGGTTATCAGCGACAGTTTCTGCGATCGCTAAAAATCATGGTAGTAGTCAGCAATTCGCCTATATAGTAGAAGATATTACTGAACGCAAGCAGGCAGAAAATGAATTGCGTTGGCAAGAAGCACTTTTGCGATCAATGAATAGTGTTTCACCATTGGCACTTTATGTTGTTGACAATCGTACTGATGACATCCTTTATTTTAATGATCGCTTCTGTGAAATTTGGAAAATTGAACATCTCAAAAAGCACATGGAAGCGCAAAAATTAAAAAATCAAGATATTCTTCCTGATTGTTTCCAATTAATAGCAGATATTGCTGGCTTCACAGCATCATGTCAAGCTCTACAAGATGAAACGAATCGTTCTGTAATTGAAGATGAAATTAGCTTTAATGATGGGCGCATTATCCGGCGTTTTTCTACTCAAATTCGGAATACATCTGCTAAATATTTTGGTCGTTTGTACATCTTTGAAGATATTACAGCCCGTAAACAAGTAGAACAAAAACTCCGCGAACAAGCTGCATTACTCGATATTACCACCGATGCCATTGTCGTGAGAGATTTAGAAAATAAGATATTGCTATGGAATAAAAGTGCTGAGAAATTATATGCTTGGAAAGCTGAAGAAGTTATAGACAAGAATACTGATGAAATCTGGGTTGATGAATCTGTGGAAGAACAACAGAAAATTTATCAAACCGTCCTAGCGCATGGTTTATGGCAAGGAGAGTTAAATAAAAAGACAAAATTTGGTACAGAAATCATAGTCGAAAGTTGCTGGACTTTAGTACATGATGAATATAGTCAAGCTAATTCCATCCTGGTTATTGACACTGATATTACTCAGAAAAAACAGTTAGAACACCAATTTTTACGCGCTCAACGAATGGAAAGTATTGGTACTTTAGCTAGTGGAATTGCTCATGATTTAAACAATGTACTATCACCCATTTTAATGTCAGCACATTTATTAAAAAATAAATATCATGATCAAGAAACTCAGCAGATATTATCAATTATAGAAAATAATGCCAAACGGGGTGCTAATTTAGTTAAACAAGTCCTTTCCTTCGCCAGGGGAATTCAAGGTAATACCTATGGTGGCATCAACCAACGTGCAGTAATTCAAGTTAAATATTTGATTTCAGAAATGCAGCAGATTGTTGAACAAACATTTCCTAAATCAATCATAATTAATGCGGAAATTCAGCCAAATTTATCGCCAATTTGTGGTGATATTACCCAACTAGACCAAGTATTGATTAATTTATGCTTAAATGCTCGCGATGCCATGCCCAATGGTGGTACGTTAACAATAACTGCTGAGAATATTTGGATTGATAAAACCTATGTGCAAATGCATTTAGACGCGAAAGTTGGTTCTTATATTGTCATCAAGATTAGTGATACAGGAACTGGTATTTCCAGTAGCATATTAGATAGAATATTTGAACCTTTTTTCACAACTAAAGAATTTGGCAAAGGTACAGGACTGGGTTTATCAACAGTTATAGGCATTATTAAAGGTCATGGTGGTTTCATTACTGTGTCTAGTTCTGTTGGCAAAGGTACAGCCTTTAAATTATATTTGCCAGCGGTTTATACAGAAGTTGTCGAGTCTTTAATAGAAATAGAAATGCCTATCGGCAATGGAGAATGGATTTTACTGGTAGATGACGAAGTTTCTATTCAGGAGATTACCAAAACTTCATTAGAAAACTATAATTACAAGGTAATTACTGCTGGTGATGGAGAGAAAGCCTTAACTTTATATAAGCAAAATAAAGATAAAATTAATACTGTAATTATTGATATGATGATGCCAAATATGGATGGAGCTACCACTATTTACAAATTGCAAAATATTAATCCACAACTAAAAATAATTATTATTAGTGGACTAGGAATGAATGAAAACTTTTTGTTAGAAAATGCGTATCAAAATATAGTTTTTTTATCCAAACCATTCACAGTACAAGAACTATTAAAAACTCTAGCTCAACTTAAGAGTCAGTAACAGTTATATAAATTTAAAATGACTAATAAATCGCCAGAAAAACCTGAGCAAGAGTATCAGTGGGAAGCACAAATTAGAATGGCACTAGATGCCGCTTCTATGAGTATTTGGAACTTCGATATTCAAAGCAATCAAATTACTAGATCGGATAATCTGGAAGTTCTTTTTGGTTTAGATCAAGACAATTTTAATCACAGTTATGAAGCTATTCTTGACTGTATTCACATTCAAGATCGTGAATTTGTTAAACACATTTATCAAGAAGCTATTGCAAATGGAGGAGCATTTGAAATTGAATTTAGAGTCGTTTTAGCTGATGGTAGTATTCGCTGGTTAGCTAGTAAAGGGGTAGTTTCTCAAAACTCATCGGGAGTATCTGTACGAATATGTGGTGTAGATACAGATATTACACAACGTAAATTAGCAGTAGAACAACTACGTCAAAGTGAAGAACGGTTTCAAATAGTGGCGCTGGCTACTAATGATGTGTTGAGAGATTGGGATTTGCTGACTAATAAAGTGTGGTGGAATCAATCTGTACAAACCCTTTTTGGTTATACAGCGGAACAAATTGATTTGGATGCAATTTGGTGGCGTGAACGAATACATCCAGATGATAGAACTAGAATTACTGCTGATACGCGGACTGCGATTGATAGTGGCAAACAATTCTGGTCGAATGAATACCGCTTTTTGCGTAAGGATGGTACTTATGCCTACATTTTTGATCGTGTTTATGTAGTTCATGACCAAACAGGTAAGCCAGTGCGGATGATTGGGGCAATGATGGATATAACCGACCGCAAACGTGTTCAAGCCGAATTACAAAGGCAAAATTTGCGATCGCAATTATTCGCTAATATCACCCTCAAAATTCGTCAATCTTTACAAATTGATGAAATTCTCCAAACCAGCGTCACAGAAGTGCAGAAATTACTCCAAGCAGATCGGGTATTAATCTTGCAATTACATGGCAGTGCTTCCTTCCTAGCAGTTAAAGAAGCTGTAGTTCCTGGTTTACCCATTGTCCTGGGACAAAATATTACTGACCCTTGTTTTGATGAAGGATACATCCAAAAATACAGTCAAGGGCGAATTAGCGCTATTAGCAATATCGAAAAAGCACAGTTTCAACCTTGTCATATTGAATTTCTCCAACAATTTGCCGTTAAAGCTAATCTTGTCGTCCCCATTTTTCGCCAAAATCAACTTTGGGGACTGCTAATAGCCCATCAATGTCTACATACCCGTCAATGGACTAATTGGGAAATTGGACTTTTACGACAACTTGCTGATCAAATTGGCATTGCACTAGCACAAAGCTTAATTTTAGAACAAGAAACTAAGCAGCGACAAGAACTCACCCGTTCTAATGAAGAACTACAACAATTTGCCTTTATTGCTTCCCATGATTTACAAGAACCACTACGTAAAATTAAGACCTTTGGTGAGCGTTTAAAAATTACCTGTAGTGACTCTTTAAGTGAACAAGGACGTGATTATCTAGAACGGATGCAAAATGCAGCCTTGAGAATGCAGACTTTGATTGAAGACTTATTGACACTTTCACGGGTGACAACTAGAGCGCAGCCATTTGTAGCAGTAAATTTAGCACAAATTACCCAAGAAGTATTATCTGATTTAGAAGTACGCATTCAGCAAACCGATGGACAAATAGAGGTAGGTGAATTACCTGTTATTCAAGCCGATCCCTTACAGATGCGGCAATTATTACAAAATCTTATCGGTAATGCTCTCAAGTTTCAACGTCAAAATCAACCACCTATTATTAAAATATATGGTCAATTTTTAAACAACCATCCTGATGATTTAGCTCTCGGTACTGCATATTTTCAAATTGTTGTTGAAGATAATGGAATTGGTTTTGCAGAAAAATATCTTGACCGCATTTTTAATGTTTTTCAACGTCTGCATAGTCGCAGTGAATACGAAGGTACTGGCATCGGTTTAGCTATCTGCCGGAAAATTACTGAACGACATCATGGTACTATCACAGCACAAAGTCAGCCGGGAGCAGGAGCAATATTTATTGTCACATTACCAATTAATTCTTAATTTTTAATTTTTCTTCCTAGAGAGGGATTACTAGCACACCCAAAAATGGGGTTAATTGTAAAAATGTGGACGGCAGTTATGGCAAATACTTATTAAATACTAATAACTAGTACAAAGGAGAAATTTTAGAGTGAAAGACCGACAAGCAACTGTCACCATTTTAATGGCTGATGATGATGATGATGATAGTCTATTAGTTCATGATGCTTTGGTAGAAAGCAGATTGCCCATCCAACTATATATCGTTAGAGATGGGGATGAGTTAATGGATTATTTATTTCACCGTGGGATATATACTGATATTAGCAAAGCACCTGATCCAGGTTTAATTTTACTAGATTTAAATATGCCTAAAAAACACGGACTTGAAGTGCTAAAAGAAATTAAAATTGACCCGAAATTACGGCGTATTCCGGTGATAGTTCTGACAAGTTCTAAGGCGGAGGAAGATATATATAATACTTATGAATTGGGCGCAAATTCCTTTGTTATTAAGCCAGAAACCTTTACATCCTTAGTGGAAGTCATGAAAACTATAGGAAAATACTGGTTTGAAATTGTAGAACTGCCTCTAGTAAGCACTAAGAGACAATATGAATGACAGATCAATTAAAGTATTATTAATTGATGATGATGAAGATGATTATATTTTAACTCGTGATTGGTTCAGTGAATTTCAGGTAGCTGCCTGTGAGTTGGAATGGGTGAATAGTTATCAAGTAGCCAGGAAAGCGATCGCTCAACACCAACATGACATCTATCTAGTAGACTATCGTTTAGGAGTGCATAACGGTCTAGAACTGTTACGCGAAGCCATTGACAATGGTTCCACCTCTCCCTTTATTTTACTCACAGGTCAAGGCGACCGGGAAATAGACCTAGAAGCCATGAAAGCCGGAGCAGTAGATTATCTAGAAAAAAGCCAATTAACTGCACCTTTATTAGAACGTTCCATTCGCTACGCTATTGAACGCAAACAAACAGAACAAAAAATTCGCCAACAAGCCGCTTTACTTGATGTCGCTACCGATGCCATTTTTGTAGGTGATTTAAATGACCGGATTTTATATTGGAACCAAGCTGCTAAACATCTCTATGGTTGGAGTACAGAAGAAGCCCTAAAGAAAAAAATACATCATCTGTGTCCAGAAAAAAAATTGTCGCAATTATCAAAAGCACTCACAACTATCATCAAAAATGGCTCTTGGAAAGGAGAACTAGCGCAAATTACAAAATGTGGTAAAGAAATTATTGTTGAGAGCCGTTGGACATTAGTACCTGCATCCGGTAAAAACCCCCAATCTATTTTAGTGGTCAACACCGATATTACTCAAAAAAAGCAATTAGAACAGCAATTTTTACGCGCTCAAAGATTAGAGAGTATTGGTACTTTAGCGAGTGGTATTACCCATGACTTAAATAACGTCCTCGCACCAATTCTCATGACAGCACAACTATTAGAAGCTCAAGTCCAAGATGAACGTTATCGACGACTAATTCCCATATTAATTAACAATGCTAAACGGGGAGCTAATTTAGTTAAACAAGTATTGTCATTTGCCCGTGGGTTAGATGGCGATCGCACCCTTTTACAATTAAAACACTTACTAATTGAAATTCAGCAAATTATTAAAGAAACATTTCCAAAAACAATTGAAATTATCACCCAAATTCCCCAAAATCTTTGGACTGTCTCTGGTGATGCTACTCAGTTACACCAGGTATTAATGAATTTATGTGTTAATGCCCGTGATGCTATGCCCAACGGTGGTACTTTAAAAATCACAGCTGAAAATCTCTTAATTGATGAAAATTACGCCCAAATGCACATTGAGGCTCAAGCTAAACCTTATATTGTCATCACTGTAACTGATACTGGAGTTGGTATTCAACCAACAATAATAGACCGGATATTTGAACCATTTTTTACTACTAAAGAATTCGGTAAAGGAACTGGACTAGGTCTTTCTACAGTATTAGGAATTGTTAAAAGTCATGGTGGTTTTATCAATGTTAATAGCGAAGACAAAAGAGGCAGTCAATTTAAAGTCTATTTACCCGCACAAGATACAACCGAAACTATAGAAGCACCACAAATATTTTTTCCTCAAGGTAATGGAGAACTGATATTAGTAGTAGATGACGAAGCTGCTATTCGTGACATTACAAAAAAATCACTAGAAAGTTATACTTATAACGTAATTACAGCCCGCGATGGTATTGAAGCAATAGCCTTATATGTAGAACATCGGGATGAAATATCCCTAGTATTAATAGATATGGTCATGCCATGTATGGATGGAATAACTAGCATTCGTACCCTGCAAAAAATTAATCCAGATGTCGAAATTATTGCTGTCAGCGGACTAGTCTCAAGCGATAAAGTAAATGCAGCTTATAATTTGGGTGTCAAAGCTTTTCTCTACAAACCTTTCACGGCAAACCAATTATTACAAACCATTAAAACCGTTATAAGTTGTCATTAGTCAATTTAGTACTGAGTATCGAATACTGACTCCTACTCTTAGAGGATGTTTGAAAAATCTAAGAAGGTATCATTTTGTCATTCTGAGTGAAACATTCTGAAGGAAAGAATCTATATTTTCAGGCGCATACGGAGATATTTTACTCCGCTGCGCTACCTTCAATATGATAGAAAAAGGCCCTGTAAAACAACCTCTTAGACCCATTACCCATTACTAATTAACTCCACCGCATCATGTCCATCTGCATCTTGTAAATAAACTTTTACTATTTCTTCTTGAGCAGTCGGTAGTTTTTTACCCACAAAATCTGGGTGAATTGGTAACTCCCGATGTCCCCTATCTACTAATACAGCTAAACGAATCACCTCTGGTCTACCATACTCATTAACAGCATTTAAAGCAGCACGAATTGTCCGTCCTTTGAAAATGACATCATCCACCAAAACAACTGTTTTCCCCGTTAAGTCAAAAGGGATATCGGTTTTGGCTGGAGTTCTTAAGCCAATTTGGTCTAAATCATCACGATAGAATGTAATATCTAATGCTCCAACATATATACTGACACCTTCGAGAATCTCTATTTGACGTGCCAATAAGTTGGCTAATGGCACACCTCTAGTATGAATGCCCAGAAGTATCAATTGTGATAAATCTCGTGTCCTTTCCACAATTTGAGAAGCCAAACGGGTCAAAGTACGACGCAGTTCTTCTGATGAGAGAATTTCAACTACTTTAGTAGACATATGGGGACTGGGGACTGGAGACTGAGGACTGGGGACTGAGGACTGAGGACTGGGGACTGGGAAGTTGGGATAAAATTTCTCTTTTTCTTAGCTTTTGCCTGTTCCCTGTTCCCTATCTCCAATTACGAATTACGAATTACGAATTAAAAATATTGCCAAACCCAACCATAACAAAAACGAATATCGAGTCAATTGCAAAGCTTGGTGAATCGAAGTTGGGGTGATGGGATAAATAGCATCTCCTAAAAGTGGCTTATGTTTAGCAATTCCACGATACCAATTTATTCCTCCCATCTGCACACCTAAAATAGCAGCATAGGCACACTCGCTCCAACCAGAATTAGGACTAGGATCTTGAATAGCATCCCGGCGGCAAATCCGCCAAACATCTACGGGTTTCAGTGATAAAAGCGCTAAAGTCATCACTGTTAACCGACAAGGAAGCCATGTTAAACCATCTTCTAACCTCGCGCTAAACCAGCCAATATAAGTATAAGGTGCTTCCCGATAACCCACCATTGAATCTAGAGTACTACTAGCTTTATATGCTAAAGCCAAAGGAACAACACCAACCAATGGCACAAACGCACCCAGAATTGCATAAAACAATGGAGCCATCACCCCATCAGTAGCATTTTCTGTCACTGTTTCCAAGACTGCTCGCAAAACTTCTGCTGCTGAGAGGTTTGTTGTATCCCTACCGACATAATTACTTAAAATCTGTCTTGCTTCCTCTAACTTTCCTGTAGTTAAAGGTTGGATCACATCTACCGCAGCTGTTCGCAAGCTATGAAGAGCAAAACAACTGGCTAGAAGAATGCTCTCTAAAACAATTCCTAACAATGGATTTAGCCATCTGGCAATTTGAATTATTAACCAGCTAGATAAACCACTTCCGATGATGAGAATAATAGCGAGTACAATTCCAGCTAGACGTTGTGTTAGAGAACTCTGACAATGTTGCAGAAAAAATTTACTCAACCAAGAAATTATCCACCCCATTAATCGCACTGGATGAGGCCAACCCCAAGGATCACCAATTAAGTAATCTAACAAGGCAGCAATAATTAAGATATAGATATTATTGGTCATTGGTCATTGGTCATTGGTCATTGGTCATTGGTCATTGGTCATTGGGGAAAATATTTATCTTCTTCTTACCTCTTGCCTGATAACTGACTAAACAACAAAACTAGCTTCTTCACCTAAAGATGCTTGCCAACTACGGGCATCATAATAAAGGTCTGCCAGAGTAATGCTGTACAAAGCTTCTTTCAGCTTTTGGTTTAGTCTTTGCCACAAGGTAAATGTTACCCAATCTTCTGCTTGTGCTGGGGGTGGACTATTCAGAGGTAAGTGAGTTATATTTTCTCCCACTGCCTCTAAAATTTGTCCTATCGAGATTTGTGCAGGCTCTCTGGATAATTGATAGCCACCGATGCTACCACGAATTGATTTGACTAACCCAGCGCGACGCATTTCTATGAGTAACTTTTCTAGATAAGGAGCCGGGATATCTTGACGCTTGGCAATTGTTCTTACAGATACTGGTCCATATTCTGGCTGTAAAGTCAAATCTAGCAATGCCTTAACACTATAGTGTCCTTTAGTCGTTAGTTTCATTTATTCAAATGCTGTTGGCGTAGCCTGTGGTTAGCCATAAGCTGAATGCTTACGTTATCAGTTATCAGTTGTTTTGTCACTGACTAATGATTCATGACTGATGACTAAAGATCAGTTTTGCTTATCATTTTGTCTGCTCAGGTTCATCTTCGGTGAGCAGACGACTATTTTACATAGCTTTAAAAAACTTAAACAAATACAGCCTGGCAGTAATTCATAAACTATATATATAGGAATCATATTTGAGTTTTTGAAAAAACGACCTAATCATCTACCTCCTCTCTTTCCTGTTCTCAATTCCCAACTCCCTATTAAGCGCCTCCACTTTCGCGTAGCGTCTGGTAGAGAGTAAGTTCATAAATCAAATCGGATTGCTAGAGATATCAGCATGGCCAGAATTATTTTTTAGAAAATGTCTTGACAAGATTGGTAATTGTGCAACAATTTTGCCTGTGTGTGTAATATACTTGGCTATGCTGAGATAAAAATAAAGGATTCCGTTCCTATTAGCTCAGTATCAGTTAAAATAAAATCGATTCAACCACTTCAAACATTCATTTTCGACCTAAGTTGATGCCTAAACTGAAAAAAATTGACCCCCTTGTTGGTGATGAACTCCTCAAAAAAGTTAAGGAGCTAGAGAACGAGAGCAAAGAAGACAAAGCTAAACAGTGTGGCTATTATACCGTTACCAAAAATGGTATAGAGCGCGTCAACATGATGAAGTTCCTAAATGCTCTAATTGATGCTGAGGGCATTCAGTTGGATAGTACACCTAGTGCCAATGGCCGTGGTGGACGCAGTGCAAGCTATAGAATTAGTGTGCAGTCCAACAACAATTTATTGATAGGTTCAGCTTATACAAAACAGATGAATCTCAAGCCTGGGGATGAATTTATCATCACTTTAGGGAAAAAACACATTCGACTACGGCAAGTAGACCCAGAAGATAGGGAAGAAGATGCCGAAGTAGAAGCTACAGCTTAAATAAATAGTCATTAGTCATTAGTCAGTTGTTTATCTTTAACCAATGACCAATGACCAATGACCAATAGTTAATGACCAATGACTATATCTGTTGTTGGTAGGACTTGTAAATAGTGCTGTAATGCTTTGCGTGTTGCTGCTAAGTTACAAGTTAAAGCAATTTGTTCTTTTTCTAGTAAACCTAAAATGCAATCGGGTTTGTCTCTTGCTACCACTGGTAACTGATGCAAACCACGCAGCGCCATACGATCTAAAGCTTCAGATAATGGTTCATCCTGCCAAGCATAGAGGATGTCAGTTGTACAAATATCTATGAGTGTTTGACTAGAAAAATTAGCCTGTATTTCAGGTGGTGAATTCTGGTAATTTTCCCAAAATGAAAGGGCGCGGTTAATATCGTCTAGAGAAAGAATACCGACTAATTTTTCTGCGGCATCAATTACTAAAGCACTGCGTGTGCGATCGCGGATCATTTCCATAGATGCTTCTAAAATCCCCAGAGTTACAGGCAGTTTTTTGGGAGAGGAGTTCATTGCATCTGCCACTGAAATTTGCTGTACGATTTCCACCTGTTCATCTTTCAATTCCGCCAGACCAATCTGTTGAAGATTAGAATTAGAATTAAAAGTCGGCTTGATGCGCTCAACTAACCATACACTTAAACCCACCGCCGCCATCAAAGGTAAAACAATGCGGTAATCACGGGTTAATTCAAACAACATTAAAATAGCTGTTAAAGGCGCTCTGACACTACCGGCTAAAACAGCAGCCATACCCACCATTGCATAAGCTGGAGGAGCCGCCATATATTCAACAATTGTCGGCACTATCAAAGCTAAAAATTTGGCATAAGCTGACCCAAAAGACGCACCTAAAAACATTGCTGGCGCAAATAACCCGCCCACAAAACCACTAGCAGAACAAACTGCCGTCATCAGCAGTTTTAAAACCATCAATATCAGTAACAGATTTAAGGAAAATTCCTGATCTTGCAACATGGGTTGCACAGTGCCATAACCAATACCCAGAATTTGCGGGTAGTAAAAAGCTACTATACCAATGATTGCACCACCAATAATGGGGTGAATTGGTTTAGGAATCTTTAAGAAAAATTCAAACCCCGGAACCCGTCCCGCAAAAAATGCTTTAGCCAAACGTATTGCCTCTGTATAAGTTACAGAAACCAAACTTGCGCCCAAACCCAAGCCAAGATAAAGCGGTAATTCTAAAGAACTGCGGACTTGGTAAGCAGGTAAGGCAAAAGCAGGTTGGGACCCCAAACCAATTTGAGCAATTAAGGCTGCTACTACTGCTGCTAGTAAGACTACACTCACCGCAGAAGTGGCAAAGGATGTAGTACCCATGACCACCTCTAGAGCAAAAAATACTCCAGCAATGGGAGCATTAAATCCAGCGGCTAAACCAGCCGCTGCACCTGCACCCAAAAGTAAACGCTGTCTCTCTTGAGAAACTTGCAGCACATCTGATAGCAACACCCCAAAATTAGTACCGATTTCTACACTAGGACCCTCTGGACCTAAAGAGGCTCCACTACCCAAAGAAACAGCCGCAGCTATCATCTTGGTTACAGGACGCAGTTGTCGCTTCACCTCTCTGCCCTGAGAGACAGCAATCAGAGATGAAAGGCTAGGTCCAAAGTCTTGAGTGCGCCAGCGCATCAAGCCCACAATAAGTCCGCCTAATGTGGGAACGCAAGCTAAAGTCCAACCACCCCAGACTCCAATCAGTCCCATGAAATTTTCCAGCATCAGGTTGTGAACGAGCTGGATTAGATAGTGAAAGGTAACTACACCCATACCAGTACCACCACCAATCAGCATGGCTAAAAACAGCACTACTGTTTCTGGTGATGGTTGGAAACGATTAATTAGCTGAGTTAAATGGGCAGAAGGTGTGGGAAAGGCAGGTAGTGACCTTACCTTCCTCAGTTGAGTAGGAGGCAAGAGAGTCATGGAGAAACGGGGTAAATGTAAGAAAAAATTTAATTTTTTATTTGTTAATTCTCATTGTGAGCCATGATTTAGTAAGCAGACAAGTATGCTTGATTTACTAAATCTGGCTATACTCGTGTTACGACCATATAGCCCCAATTAGTAGCAAGAAAAATGTATGTGTGATGCATTACTAATTTTTCAGACAATATTGCTGAGGCTACTTATTGGTGATCAAAGTTCAATATAGCTATTGTTATAGAGCGAGTAAATGGACTAGGCGGACGAGCTAGATGAATATACACACTTTTGATAATCATTATGTTACTTGCCCTATTTGTCAAAGAAATAACAGGACACAGCCTGTCAAGACTTACATAGGCTTATTTACCTGTCCATATTGTCAGGAAAGGCTTGTAGTTTGTAAAAGTGGTCACTACGTCCGTGATCCGTTTACTTGGAAACAAATTATGATTTCTTCAGCATTGCGTCGTCAAAGCCGACCTTTAGCTAGGATGATCAGAGATTTAGTTCTTCTCAAGCGTCCTTTAGTCGCTTTGGCTATGGGGGGTGTTATTTTATTGACTACAGTTTTGATGACTCAGGAAAAAACCAGCGACAACAACTCATTAGTTCCAGGAACTGAGAAGGTAAATGAGCGATGAGTAACGAGTGATGAGTACTGAGTTATGAGTGAAAATTCGAGTCAACCACTCAATACTCAATACTCAATACTCAATACTCAATACTCGGTACTCAATACTCGTTACTCAGAACTTATTGCTGTCTTTTGTGATTAATTGCCAACCTTCGGCTTGATCAACTACTTTGATAGATTTGAGTTTGAGGGTTTCTAAAGCAGAGGCATTCAAGAGGAAATAGGGTTGGCTATTGTATTGCCAATAATATAGCAGTTCACCAGTAGAGGCTGGAGTAATGGTGCGATCGCTATAAAAATTCAACGATGAACGAGAATAGGGAAAAGATGTGTAGATTTCTTTGGCTTGTGGACTGGCACTAGCTATCATTGTAGCGACTGGTTTGACTGGATAAGCCTCTCCCAATTCCCACACCCAGTAATTAGATTTCATCAACAACAGCAGGGAAATATAACTTCCCCAAACCAAAATTTTCAAAAATTGCCTATCACCTCGCTCTGCTAAAATAGCCGCTAAAGTCATAGTCATAGCTACTGCGGCCAAAATTATCTGTAAGTCTGTTTTACCGCTGACCCAACTAAAATAAATACTCCCAGCGGAAGCCACCACAGCCAAGATTGCAAAACTAGTCACCCAAGCGCGGGGATAGGATGAAAATAAACGTAATTTCTCTATCTCTGCTAACTGGAAACCAAAAGCTAATGCCAAGCTGGGATAAATGGGGAAGACATACCAAGGTAGTTTGATGCTAACAAGGGAAATAAGCAGTAAATAAACACCAGTCCAGACAATAATGAGTTTTGCCCAGCTAAGATTCCTATTTTCCCAGGTAAAGCGCACAGTTTGCGGTAAAAATACCAGCCAAGGCCATGTCCACTTGATAATTTCTAACAGATAATACCAAAATGGTTCATGGCGACCACTTGCAACAGCAGCCGTTTGATGAAATGGTTGATTCACTGCATCAATTTGCGAAAAAGGATAACCATAGTGCAGTAGTTGGGCAGCATACCAACCCATCACAGGTAGAATACCAATGAAGATTGCTATCCACAGATAGTAACTAGTGAGTAGTCTGGGTGTATCCCAAAAGAGAAAGACCACAGCAATAGAACCTAATAAGATGCCCACCATGCCTTTAGTTAGGCAAATTAACCCAAAACTGATACCGACACCAAGACAGTAGCGTAAGTCTCGACGCGATCGCAACACACACAACATCATCACCATTAACAGGCTTACCACTACCCCATCCAACATTGCTAACCTGCCATGACGCACTACCGGTAGCATTGTCAGATAAATCAAGGCGCTATAAATAGCTACCCAACGTTGGCGAAATATCTCTCTACCCATACAATACAGTAAAGGTACAGACATCGCTGTCAAAATTGCACCAGGTAAGCGAGTTGTCCATTCATTCACACCACCCAGAGAGTAAACCCAAGCAATCAGCCAATGCATGAGGGGTGGCTTGCTATGGTATGGTTCACCTCCCAAGGTAGGGTAAAGCCAGCGCATGGAACCTGCTGGGGCCTGCCAAATTTCTCTAGCAACTTGTGCCACAGTCCCTTCATCCCAATCTCGTAGCGGTAGTCCTCCCAGATTGATGCTAAACAGTAACACCGCTGCTAACAGCAATACCATCAGCCATATCCAATCAATCCATTTGTCAACTGCGCGATGTTGTTTTTCGAGATGAGTCCAAATATAGCTTCCTTCAGGCATATTCTATGCTAATCATTTTACTCGCTGGTTTGATTACATAGAGACCAAAGTGAATCTCCAATGTTGCCACACAGTCACAAACCATTTTCACTAGCAATGGCTAGATCCCAAATTAACTCAGTTTTCTCTGAATAATGATAATTTTTTGAACAAAATTTTTCTTATTTATTTTTTAAAGAAGTTAACAAGCATTTTTCCCGTTAAATGATATAAAGAATACAAACCGCAACTGGTCAATTTCCCTGAAGGAGTCTGTAAATGCGCCTACCATTTGTTTTAGATGTAGCCCTAGGTTTAATTTTTATTTACTTAATTTTAAGTTTGTTAGCCGCAGAAATTCAAGAACTAATGGCTACAGTATTACAGTGGCGAGCTATACATTTAAAAAAATCAATTGAAATTCTCCTGGCTGGAGATGTTAAAAACTCACAAGCCAAGGATGTAATTGAACTAGTCAATAAAATTTATAGTAATCCTTTAATTAAAAGTATCAATCAAGAAGCAAAAGGATTTTTCTCTGTTTTACCAAGAAGATTAACTTGGTTAATAGCTGATATAACTCGTCCAATGCGAAAATTATTGTCTAAATCCCCACAGGGAGAGAAGACTTTTGCTCAGGAACACAGTGGTCCTTCCTATATCGGCGGGGATACTTTTGCTACAACTCTTATAGAAGAATTACAACTACCAAAAATTATCCATAGTTTAACAGAAGTAAGGCTAGAAAAATTCAAAAACCAACGGTTGCAGGAAGTTGAAACAATTTTAACCAGATCCCTAAGACAAATAGAACTTACCGAATTATCAAATCATATTACCCAAGACATAAATGATGATTTTGAAAATCTCAAGACAGAATATACACATATTGTCACTGCTTTTAAAAGTAACAAACATGATATAGATACGAGCGTTAATCGGATGAAAGAGAGTTTAGAAAAATATATAGATAATTTTCAAGCGAATATAGATGAAGAAAATAAAGTTTTAACGGAAACATTGCAGCGATTGCAATCTTTCTGTAAACATATTTTTTCAAATGTTGAAGAGGCAATAATGGTAGGGGGATTAAAACCTAGTATCAACGAAATCGTGCAATTAATGAATACAAGTAATGCTGTGTATAAAGAAATGAATACAGCCTTACAAGATGATAATAGTCAAACATATCAAACAATTAACCAATTGATGGAGAGTTTACCATCTGTAATCAGAGGAAATATTGAAACCATAGCCAAACGAGCGCAATACAGAGCTAAAAGCACAGAAGAAGGCATTCAACTCTTAAGGAAAGAAATTGAAAATAGTTTTGATAGTTCCATGCAGCGAGCAGGCGGTGTTTACAAACGAAATGCTAAAGGAGTAGCAATTTTACTTGGTATTGTCCTAGCTTTCGGTGCTAATGCAGATACCTTTCATATCATTGATCGCTTATCGAAAGATACGGTATTGCGAGAAACTATTGTTTATAAAGCTGAAAAAATAATAGATCAACAATCTGGTTCTGCTAACTTAGACAATATAAATACTACGCAAATTTTAGAAGACGTTAATTTCCCAATTGGTTGGACAGATGATAACTTAAAAGAGCAACTGGAACGGAAAGCAGTCAAGATTAATGGCTGGCCTGTTATCAACGTATTAAGGATGATCTTTGGTTGGCTGATCAGCGGTTTGGCTATTGCAATGGGAGCGCCATTTTGGTTTGATTTACTTAGTAAAGTCATGAATGTAAGAAATGCAGGTAAATCTCCCAAATCATCTTGATAGCTAGATACTAATTCATTAGTAATTGGTAAATCGAGGACTTAGAGTATTTCCGGTTTTCTCTCCTATTCTTGATTCTTCATAGATTAAAAAATGAAAATTACTTGTAAATTCCATTCTTTATCATGACGAATTAAGTTTATTTGCCGGATAAATTCTCGTAAATAAAATCGTCGTTCTACTTCTGATAAGTCTAACCAAAATTGGGGAATAGAAACAGCTTGAGCCACAGAACGCAAATTGACAGGTGGAAGAGTTGCTAACTTGGCTTGGAGTTGAGAAATTTCTGTGCGGAGTTTGTAAGCCCTGATTTTAGCTGTTTCTGTATCCAAAACTCCAGTTTCTATGAAGGTGGGTAACTGTTCGAGAATTTTTTGCTGACGAGCAATGTGATCACTTAAACTATTTTTAATAGCATCAAGTTGAGGAAAATTTATCCCTGCTACCGCTAAAGGTAAGTCTCGACAAACAATTTCAATTGTCTTATCTAAAACTTCTGAGTAAGAAATAGCACGACATTTAGGAATTTGGGGACAGTCTGTATTGCGTAAATACAAATACTCCTTATCTTGGTATCGCTGAGTAACACGAGTAACTGTCATTTGAGACTGACATTGGTTACAAACAACTAACCCAGCTAAAGAACGGGGCGCACTAGCAGTACGAGATGGTAAACGGCTATTGCGACGTAAAAGTCTGTCAACTTGCGCCGCTTCTTCCCTGGAAATTATCCCCACATGGGTATCAGAAATAATTTCACTATTTTGATATGCTGTGTCACCTCGATAAACTGGATTTGTCAACCAACGCCTTCCTGTGGTGACAGAAATTTTTTTACCGTATTTTTTCGCTAAGTGACGAACTGAACCACGTAGAGAACCATAGAGTAAAAAATTATCAAAAAATTCTTTGACTACAGGGGAAGTACTGCGGTCAATTATATATTTACCTTGACCTCTGCGGTAGCCATAGGGGACTTTACCTGGTGGTGGAGAAGCTTCAAGGCGATTTCGGGCGTGTCCTTGGCGGATACTGCGACTACGTTGTTGACGTTGGATTTCTTGGAGTAAATTCAGCAATTCGACGCGGAATTTGGCAGATTCGGAAGTGTATGCTTGTTCTGTAGCAATGACGATGACTCCCATTGCTTCGAGTTGGTTGAGGGAATTGCTCACTTGTGCGATTGTATCCCCTAATTCTTCTAACCGACGAATCAGTAGATAGTTTACTGGTTCTGCTTTACAGTCATTTAGTAATAGTTGTAATTGCGATCGCTTAACTTGTCCAGAGGACTGTCCCAAATCTTGATAAACTCGATCTACCTCCCAACCCCAACTAGCTTCATCAGGAGTAGTTTCTAAAAGCGGATCACTGTAAATATAAGCAATAATTTTCATTTAGTCATAAACTTAGAGTTTCTCTAAAGGCTTTCACAGCTTTAGTTTGACTAGGCATTTTTACATATTTAGCCAAAACAGCTAAATCTAATTCTGGTAAAAATTCACTCTGATTAATTAATTCATATCCTTGCTTTAATCCATTGAATCGGGATATTTAATTATGTTAAACTAATAGGTAATTTATTGTTGACTTAATTCAATAATATTCCCATCTGGGTCTTTGGTGAAAATAGCAGGACGACCAGAAGCACTAGCTTGAATGGGATAATTTTGACTAAGTAATTCTGCTTTTGCTGTTTCTAAGTCAATAACCGAGAAAGCAACGTGCGGGTTACGTCCCCATTTTTCGTTTTGATTTTCGGTGGGGACAGATGACGAAACTATGAGGTGAATTTGATAATCACCGATTTGATACCAAGCACCAGGATATTTGAGAATGCGGTCTATTTTCGCGAATCCTAATACTTTGCCATAAAACTGTTCTGAGCGTTCTAAGTTGGTAACGAGTATAGCAGTGTGGAGACTTTGGGTAATTTGCATTTTGAGTAATATGGAAGAGGGATATAGCGTTTATTGGTTGAGTGAGATACAAGAACACCACCTCCAACCCCCTCCCCGCAAGCGAGGAGGGGGCTATGACGACATACCTGATTATTTATATTTTTACCTATTTGAGCGACAAGAGACTAAAATAACCTCTAAGTCAGAGACTCGTCTTTTATTAACCGCAGACAAGGACATTTTTGCAAAAATCCCGATGCTTTTTTTTCGGCATCTGGATTATTAATATGTGTTGGTGTTGGTTGAACAATACCATTAAATAAATCATCTAAACCATAGGGAGTGAAAAATTGCCATTCTCCCTGTTTATCAATGCGAACTCCTACAGCAGTTGCAGTATGTAACCAATTTTCAATGCCATTTTCTGTACTATCAAAAGTCATACTTCCAGCACGCCAATGCCCAAAACTGGCTTGATTTTTGACATCAAACTCATGTTCTGGGAATTGTGTTTTTAAAGTAGATTTGGCGAATAATTCTTGTTCACGATTTCCCTGATCATCAAAAAAAGCAATATCAAAATCTTTGATAAATAAATCACATTCTTTGCCAAAAAGGGAACGCCAAACTGTATTTCTGACTGCACCCCCAGCTAACCACCAGTTAGGTAAATCGAGTTGGGCGATCGCAGGTAAGACGGTGGCAATAATTGAATTAGAGAGAATAACTTGTAGTTGTGTATGATTATTCATAATCTAAATATAAGTAATATTTAGTGTTGAATTTATGACAGAAATTAAATTTTCTATTGAAGGTGAAGATTCAATTGCAGCTACAGAGGAGCTTTTGGCAATAGAAGGTATAACTGGTAACTATACCGTAGATTCAGAAGATATCAAAAAAGAGCCAGTTATTACCACTGTTGCAACTATAGTTGGTCTTGTGGGTGGTGCGATCGCAATTGCTGAACAAATTCGCAAATGGTATCAAGAGTATAAACAAAATCAGTCTGGGAAAAGGATTGCTAAAGTCCTGATTGTCGGCCGCAACGGTAGACGACTATTGTTAGAAAATGCCACAATTGAGCAAATTCGCCAAATTTTAGAATCATAACGTGCAGATTCTTCACCTTGACCTGAAAGCCGTTGCCGGTAATTATGTAGAGTTACGCTACTTTACTGATAATTACAACAAAAACGAAAAGCGATCGCTCCCTCTGAGCGAAATTACCGATTTAATCGAGTTAGCAGAAAGAGATTATTACGTTTCCTCTTATGCGGAAGATTATGCAGTCACAGGGTTACGGCTGTATAACTGGTTAGATGGGAGCGATCGCTTTTTACAAAAACTCATCAACCAATATCAGCGTCAAGGAACCATTTTAGCGATTGTAACGGCGGAAAAACTCGCCCATTTACCTTGGGAAGTTCTGCACGATGGTAAAAGCTTTCTCGTTCAACGGTCAATTATTCCTGTCCGGTGGGTATCATCGGACTCTGTAAAAACATTATCTGTGGAGAAAAACCCAGAAAACCGCGCTTTGCAAGTTTTATTTATGGCTACTTCCCCCCAAGGAGTAGAACCTGTATTAGATTATGAAGCAGAAGAAGCACGAATTTTAGAAGCCACAGGAAGACAACCTTTAGCTTTGACAGTGGAAGAAAGCGGTTGTTTATCAGAATTGGGTTATTTAGTCGAAGATTACGGTAAAGATTATTTTGATATTTTCCATATTACCGGTCATGCCACAATTACCAACGAACAACCGGAATTTATTACCGAAACCGAAACCGGAGAAGCTTATTATGCTAGTGCGGAAGATTTCAAACAAGCACTACAATTCCGAATCCCCAAATTGATTTTCCTCTCCGGTTGTCGCACTGGACAAGCTGGTGGTGATGGTGCTAGTTATGGTTCTGTGCCTTCAATGGCGGAAGAATTACTCAAAGCAGGTGCTAAAGCCGTTTTGGGATGGGGACAAAAAGTTTTAGAATCTGATGCAACGGAAGCAGCAGCCACATTATATAAAGAATTAGCAGCCGGAAAGCAAATCACCGAAGCAGTTGCGATTACTTATCAAACTTTAATCAAAAACAAGGCGCGGGATTGGCATTTATTGCGATTATATGCGGCGGATAGTTTACCAGGGGAATTGGTGAAACCTAAAGGTACTCCTGGATGGAAACCAGCACCCCCACCTTCTGTTAGCACCGAATTTTTAGATCCTGTAACTCAAAAAACAAAAGTCTGCACCCGTGAGAGTTTTGTCGGTCGTCGTCGTCAGTTGCAAAGTTGTTTAAAGACGCTGACACAATCAACTCAAGAAATAGGGGTATTAATTTATGGCATGGGTGGTTTAGGTAAAAGTAGTTTAGCATCCAGACTGTGCGATCGACTCCCGAACTTTCAGCGTGTTGTCTTGGTGGGGAGAATTGATGAACCGAGTTTAGTTAGTCGGTTGGTGGATAAGTTGGATGATGACGAACAACGCAAACAGCTACAAAATCCTGATGAGGAATTGAGATTTAGATTCAAGCGGGTATTTCAGCAGTTGTCGGAAGCTGGGGAAAAGCCGTTTTTGTTGGTGTTGGATGATTTTGAGGTGAATTTGGAACCTCGTCAGGATAGCTTTGTCCTGAAAACAGCAGCCGCAGAAGTGTTAACAGCTTTGGTTTGGTCTATTCGGGAAACATACACCAATCACCGCTTAATTCTCACCTGTCGTTATGACTTTGAATTTACCCAGTTGCAGTATTTCTATAAACAGCCCTTGGAGGGAATGCGGGGGGCAGATTTAAGAAAAAAGTGTAGTCGTCTTGTTGCTTTTGGGGCAAAATCTCAGGTAGATGAGGCGTTGAAATCTCAAGCACGGAGGTTAGCTGATGGTAATCCCCGGTTGCTGGAATGGTTGGATAAGATTTTGCAAAATTCCACAGTTGACCAAGTTGCAATTCTCAATCGTTTAGAAGTTGATGCGGTGGAGTTGCGAGAACAGGTTTTAGCTGAAGCTTTGCTGCAACAAATGGATGAAACGATGAGGGAAATGTTGTCACAGGGTTTGGTGTTTGAGTTACCAGTCCCCAGGGAAGCATTAACCGCAGTTTGTGAAAATATTCCCAATTTGGCAGATTATATCAATCGGGCGGTGGCCTTGGGATTGTTGGAAGTTAGTCCTGATGAGTCATTGCGAGTACCGAGAATTTTGCCGTTGACTTTATCCACTCATGTAGAAACTTTGCATCAACAAGCGGCTGAGGTGTTGTATCGTCTGTGGTGGAAACAAGGGGAAACCAGAACAGAAGAAGAACAGTTAGAAATTCATCGGTTAGCATTGTTGGGGAAAAAAGGGGAAATTGCCTCAAAAGTTGGAGCGATTTTGGCAAGTAATTTGAAGGCAAAAAGCCGATTTCGTGAAGCTTTACATCTTTGCAAAGAGACTTTAAATATTATTGAAAATTATCATATTTTGCATCAACTAGCACGGTCTGAAGAACAACTGGGAGAAATTGAACAAGCAAAGCAACATTATCAAAAAGCACTGGAAATCTGTCCAGCAGCAGACGAAAAAGCAAAAGCTGCTATTATTCACAACCTAGCTGGTATTTATGCCAATACGGGAGAAATAGAGGATGCAATCACCCTCTACCGCCAGTCTTTACAACTCCAAAAAAGCATTGGCAATCTCCAAGCTACAGGCGCAACATTCTGCGAATTAGGACGTATCTACGCCAAAATAGGAAAAATCGAAGAAGCTATTGTCCTCTACCAGCAGACTTTAAAACTCGAAGAAAGCATTGGGGATGTCCAAGGTAAAGCCGCAACATTGCACCAGTTAGCTAGTATCTACGTAGACAAGGGAAAAATTGACGATGCAATTGCCCTCTATCAGCAGTCTTTAAAAATATTTGAAAGCATTGGTAATATCCAAGGTATAGCCGCGACTTTGAACGATTTAGCTTTTATCTACGCTGACAAGGGAAAAATCAATGAGGCGATCTTACTGTACGAAAAATCTTTAAAAATATTTGAAAGCATTGAGGATATCCAAGGTCAAGCAGTAACTTTGTACTGTTTAGCTAGTATCCACGCAGACGCGGGAGAAATCGACTATGCGATTGCACTGTACGAAAAATCTTTAAAAATCTTTGAAAGCATTAGGGATGCCCAACAACAAGCTTTTACGTTGGTAATGTTGGGACATTTGTTAGCATACAAAAAAGGGGATTTTGTTACTGCACTGGACTATTTACAGCAGTCTTTGGAGATATTAAAGCGTATTAAATCTCCCGATGCTGGGACAGTGAGGAAAATTATTAATGATGTGCAACAAATCGCAAACGGTTACGGTACTTTCTTAAACTTGTAAATTTTGAAAATGCTGCAACAAACATCAAAACAAGAAACTGAATGGGAGTTTGCAGAAATCTGGGTAGATACTCTAATATCTCCTCCTTATATTCTGATGTTAGTCAAAGAACAATCAGGAAAATTCTGTAACCATAACCCTGCACAAAACTATAAAATTATCTTTACCAGTGACAATTATGAAGCCGCTAAAATGTGGCTACTAGAAAATGAATATGAAAGATTGAACAGTCGTATTTTACAACAAGATTCTGATGAAGAAGATTAAAAATATTATAGCCCCATCCTCGCTTGCGCGGAGGGAGTTGGGGGTGGGGTTCTTGTATCTCACTCAAGCAAGAACCGCTATATTACCTTTAAGAAGCCCAACAAGTATGATCGGGAAAATCACCTGCTTTCCAATGCTGACGTAATTTAATCACTGCTCTTGTAAAAATGTGCTGATAATTTTCAATATTAATGGCTTCAATTTCTTGAATTTTTCCATTATCTTTATCAAGATGAACTTTCCCTAAATGTTCGGGATCAGTACCGAAATTATAAGTAACACCTTGATCATCTTCATTAACCTTAACTAACATCACATAAAAAGCCATAAAACTCTCCTATAATTTTCAACCAATATTGATTTTCTTTATTCAGGAGTCCAAGTTCTCTCTGATTTAAGTGTAGCATTATGGGCAGTACGATAATCTGTTTTAAATATTCCTTCAAACCGAGATTCAAAATATTCATGTTCTAATAACTTTATATCCTCATGCTTATAATCTCCTGTTTGTAATCTAAACCAAGCATCAGCAATATCAGGATCTGGATCAAATGTTCTAATACTATCATCTAATTGATGTTGTTGAAAAAATATATGCTCTTTTATTCTTTTAATTTTATTTTCAGAAAAACCTGTGTTTTTAGCAATATTTAAAATATCATCACCTTTTCTGATTTTTTCATAAGATTGCGGTGCATAAATCTCCCATCTATTAATATATTCATCCAGTTTACCACCAGTAAAACTAGAAATAAAGCCTATTCTAACTCTCCATAAAACCCAAATAAAAAAGATGATTATAACAATAATTAAATCAATTAGCATCATTATTTTATCATAGGAATAACTGGATAATTTTATCAGATGTAATCACTATTTAAGTATAATTTTGAAGTTGGTTAGCAGTAGCTCACCAGATATGTCGTTTTCCTGCCACTCGACATAACCCAGAACAATAATGTATAATAATTAAATTAACGAATTACAAAAATATGCAACAATTAATCATTCAAGTTGCCGATAAAGAAAAAGCCGAGATGCTATTAACAATAATTTCTGCTTTAGATTTTGTCAACTCGGTAGAAGTGGTAGAAGATAACAGTAATATAGCTGATAATCAACAAGATTTTTTTACCTTAGCTGGAATGTGGGAAACTAGAAATATTACTACTGAATCCATTCGTCAAAAAGTATGGAATTGTAGGTTGGGTTGAGGTAACGAAACCCAACTATGTTTTTCAAAACAATTATACTAATTCCATTAATAATTCTCCCCTAATTTTTTAACTTCCTAATCATCAATCCATGACCAAAAAAGTAGATATTGGTAGTAAACGCTTAATCAGTCTTGCCCCCGATAATTGGGTACAATGGGTAACACAAAGAAAAGATATTCGGGTGAAAGAGTTTATTTCCTCAGAATTTCAATGGATTAGCCGCGATAATGACGTACTGATTAAAGCCGAAAACCCAGAAGGTGAATTTTTAATTCTCAATGAGCTACAATTGCGTTATAACGAGAAAGTTCCTCTGAGAATGACGGCTTATATAGCTCTAGCACGGGAACGTTATAATTTACCCATTTATCCCGTACTTATCAATATTTTACCCCATGTCAAAACACCCAACATTCCCAAATTCTATCAACAAGAATTTATGGAAATGAAGAGTTATCAAGACTATCGGGTAATTAATCTCTGGGAAATTGAAGCTAGTTTAGTATTTGCAGAAAATTTATCAAGTTTATTACCCTTTGTACCCATTCTCAAAGGAGGTGGTGAAGAAGCAATTGTCAGAGAAGCAGTAATTAAACTGCGAGAAAATGAACAGTTAAGCGATTTAGAACCATTATTATCATTTTTTGCATCCTTTGTCCTAGAAATACCAATAGTTCAACAAATCATGAGGTGGGATATGACAGTATTAAGAGAATCACCTTGGTATAACGAAATCCTCAAACAAGGTTTACAGGAAGGTTTACAACAAGGTTTACAACAAGGTTTACAGCAAGGTTTACAGCAAGGTGAACAAAAAGGTGAAGCTAATTTAGTTATTCGTCAATTATCAAAGCGTTTTGGTAATCTAGATACAGCAATTGCATTACAAATTCGCCAGTTATCAAGTCCTCAATTAGAAACATTAGGAGAAAGTATCTTTGATTTTTCTGCTATGGCTGATTTAGAAACCTGGTTACAACAAAATACTGATTAAAAAAGATAAAATCTGGGAATTGATTAAATTATTTAAATAGGCATATCCTAAAATGCCTCCTTTTTTAGGATATGTCTAATCAACTTTAAATCTAGCTAATAATTCCTCACGGGAAAGATTAAGTAATAACGGAGTTCTTTCTGTGATAGAAAGTTCCATCATCGGAGTCACAATAGCAGATAACTCCTCATCTAAATTACCAAAACGCACTGCTAACAAACTCTCTACCATCAAACGCTGTCCGTCTTGTCGTCCTTCTTGTTGCCATTCTTCCCGTTGTTTGAGATATGCTGGTGATAAACTCATAATTAACTCCCTTACTTCTTCATCGTTGATATTACTATTCAATTCT
The DNA here is from genome assembly GCF_051781005.1 of Anabaena sp. WFMT. NCBI lineage: Bacteria > Bacillati > Cyanobacteriota > Cyanophyceae > Nostocales > Nostocaceae > Anabaena > Anabaena sp. WFMT. Next base: position 41,050 of record NZ_JBPWOA010000018.1, read on the forward strand.
AAATTTTTCCGCCAAGATGCGAAAATTTCCATTAATCTATCCCATTTATCATTCTCTTTTGACAGTTCAACTACTTCGCTGATAGCTTCATTTTGAGTTCTACCTTTTCCTAATACCCTTAACCATAGTGTATCCTCTGTCATGGGTAACTGATTAATAGCCACAATAGCCGCTTTCTGGTATTTTGGCAGAAAATACACTCCTTTCTCCCATCCTTCTTTTGCTTGCGCTCCAAAGCCATCAAGGATTTTTTCAGAACAAGTTGGTGTTAAAATCCAGAGAAAGGGTAATTCTTCTTCAGCGAGAGAACTTTTTTCTCTTTTCGCTTGTCGTAATAAATCACCCTGCACACTATACAATTTTAACAAACAACTTCTAATTTCTACTTCATTAGGTGCATTGCGGTAAGGTTCAAATAGACAGCTTGTAACTGCCATTTTTCCTAATAATCCTAATTCTGAATTTTCAGATGTTTTTGTCGGAACAAACCAAACATCAATTTCCTGAACTTCACTTTTTACATCTTTACTGGTTTTGACATCACCTAGAGGTGTTAATAATTCTTCTAGATATTCTTGGGCCAGTTGGTCATGGGGTTGTCGTGTCATGCAATTTTCAAGAAAATATTTATTTGTAAATTTAATAATTTAGATTTTATTGCTGTTATAATTGTATGAAAAGTATGGTTAATCTGAATTAATTCAAAGTTATAATAACAGGTAAATATAACCAATTACCAACAAATTGTAGAGAAGTTGTTTGCAACATCTCTACAGAATTTAAAAGAAATTTCAATTTCTTTTTTGTGGTTAGTTATCTTGTTTTGATTAATGTTCAGAACCCTTATCCACACCTGTATGCACAGTTTTTACCCATTTTAGGCGTTTGGGACGAACCGACATCCGGGCAGTGGTGCTACTCATAACTACTAACCAGTGCAACATATAAATACTGCCGCGAATGGTTTGGAGAAGTAACACGAAATAGTTAGATGTTTTCTGATCTTGGCGTGTCCGCTTTAAACCAGCAAACATTCCCACAAAAGACATCGTAACTGACAAGCCAGTGACAGGGGCTAACACAGGTGGACGGTGGCGAATTACTGACATTAATAAATCTGGTATTACTGCTGTCGGTAAGATATACATAATCAGAAGAAAAATCAGTAAATCCCAGGTTTTTCGTCTCCCCATGCGGTTTTTGAGGATGAGATTCCAGTAATCTAAATAACGCTGATAACCACCTTCAGCCCAACGGTTGCGTTGATGCCAAAGTGCGATCGCATTTGTGACTCCTTCTTCTTGCACTGGGGGATAGAACATACATTCAATATCCCATTTATCCAGATTTAGCCGAATAGTCAAATCTAAATCATCGGTAATTGTTTCCTCATTCCAGCCACCGCAGCTATCCAAAGCTTGACGACGGACAAATTGACCATTCCCCCGCAATTCACCAAGTCCACCAATAGCAGTGCGTTGTTGTTGAAACCAGGTATCAACGGCCATTTCTGCCATTTGTCCCTTAGTCCAAAAATTTTCTTTGGCGTTAGCGATCGCTTTTCGCACCTGCACCGCTCCCACCTGTTCTTTTTGAAATAAGGGTACTACCTGTAATAGTAAATCTGGGTTAACTTGAGCATCGGCATCAAATACAGCAATGATCTCCCCCTTAGTCATAGGTAAGACTTGATTCAAAGCACCTGATTTACCACCAGTTGCTTCCGGTGAACGTCTGAGTACTTTGAGTTGCTTGTATTCCTGCGTTAGTTGTGCTAATAACTGCGGCGTGCTGTCGGTACTGTTATCGTCAATAATCCAGACTTCATATTCGCCATTGGCATATTCCAGACTACAAAGACTTTTAACCAACCTGCCAATTACTGCTTCCTCATTTTTTGCAGCCACCAACAAAGAGACACAAGGCAAATCTCCCTGTATTTCTTTAGCGTGATGGCGGGGTCTAGCAAAAATGATCCCCAAGGCGTGAATGCCTAAGACAGTAGTGAGTCCGAGAATGAAAATAGAACCCCAGGAAACTAAATGTAGAGCGATCGTCCCACTCCAGACTATAGTCAAGACTAGGGCGGCTTTGGGTCTACGTTGTTGGAACTGGGATGATGGTAATAAAGACACAGCATTTGGCTCTACCACAGACTCCTCTTCTGCCGATAGGTCAGACAGTAGTGAGTTAAGCGGATCAGAACTTCCGTTATAAGATTCGTTTTCGGGCCAGGAATTCGCTGGCATAGTTACTTGATTTAAAAACCAGTATTTGTCTACACCGCTCTCTGAAACTTATTCAAATCTACTTACACAAATTTGATGTTCAGTTCCTACTTAAGTTTTGATCTCTCAGTAGGTTGACAGGGCAGAGCTATCCCTGTTGACGGTAAACAACCGTTAGTTATCTCCTTAATATACATCAAGGGATTTGACACTCTGCCCTCTAAAGAGAGGCAGATTCTTTAAGACTGGCTTAAAAGGGATAGTCAAATATCCCCCTAGACGCTCAAAACAACTATCAAAAAGATGCTGCAATTGCGCTTACTTTTACCAAATTATTCCGCGATCCTAGGTCCATCACAATGCCAGTTCGGTACGCTCAACATCCTGCCGTTACTTGCTCGTCTAGTCGTTTCGCGCGGGAGCGTTCGGTTCTTCGTTGCAGGGATTTCGCCTTACTAGGAGTGCTTCTTCACGTAGATGGTTATTCCTACTTGCTACCGAATATTCTACCATTTTTGAATGCAGATAAATCTGCACTCTTCGAGAAGCAAGCTACCTGTCCTTTTTCCACCCCGCTTTAAAAACACGGGGCTACCAAACGAAACTTCTGTACTATTTGCGTGTTTCCCGATTTTTGAGAATCTTGAAAAAACCACCTTATTTAATTTGGGCTATTTTTTTAGTGTGTGCAAAGACACATTTTTATGGGAATACTATTGATGAAAACCAAATATACCCAGTTATTAGCTAAGTGGAGGAATCTTAAACAATGTCTATAGATCAACTACAGCCTGTAACTCAGCAACAAGCAAGTGTCTATCTCCCCTATATTCAGCAAAGCAAACGAAATTTCTTGCCTTATGCCATCAGTCTTTATCAAAAAGGCTTTGTGGAAGGACACCGCAAAATAGAAGGCAGTGATAATATTCCCTTTATCGCTACCTGGAATGTTGCTACCCTACCATCAGACCTCACCCGCTGCCGAATCCAGTTTGATGGCAATGCTGAATTAGGTTATGAAGTGATGATGGCTAGTTTTGAGTTTATTAATTTCTTAATTGAATTAATGGAAAACCATAAGCGCCAAAAAATTAGTGATTTTTCTATAACCTTTTACCGCAAACTGCTGCGTGTAGAAGAATAAGAGGAGCAGGGGGCAGGGGCAAGCAGAAAAAATAAATAAATATAAATACTCTCCCCCAATCCCTAGTCTCCTCCCGAACTGATTTGGTCAAAGCGTCAGCCTTCCATCAGAAGCAACTAAAATTAGGAAACACCTAGCTGGGTTCAACAGACTTTTGAAATTAGGAGTGCATGGCGTGCCAACATCTGCTAAATATTTGCTGATTGGATCAGTAGAGACTTACAGTGGTAAATCCGCAACAATTTTAGGGTTGTCTCATCAGCTAAAGCAAAAAGGACTGGACATAGCCTACGGTAAACCACTGGGTACTTGTTCAGAGTCCGCAGATGGAACCTTAGTTGAAGAAGATGTTCAGTTTATTACTCAGAGCCTAAAATTGCCGGAAAACCGCGTTGCACCGACTTTGTTAGCTTTAGATGAGGCCAGTGTCCAAAAACGCTTACGTGGTGAAGATCACACTAATTATCAGCAGTTACTAGGACAGCATTATTTACAAATACCAAGAGGTGATTTGGTGCTGTTAGAAGGGCCGGGTGATTTACCAGAAGGTAATTTGTTTGGCTTGTCTATGCTGCAAGTTGCTGAAGTCTTAGATACTGCCGTGTTATTAGTACATCGTTATAAGTCACTACTTTCAGTTGAAGCCTTGTTGTCTGCTAAGAAGCAGGTAGGCGATCGCTTGATTGGTGTGGTGATCAATGAAGTTCCAGCCGAACAATTAGACGTATGTGATAAGCTGTTACGTCCATTTTTGGAACAAGAAGGGATTCCTGTACTAGCGATGCTGCCTAAAAGCGACTTGCTTCGCAGTGTTAGCGTGGGAGAACTGGTAAAACAGTTAAAAGCCGAAGTTCTCTGTCGCAGCGATCGCTTGGATTTATTGGTAGAAAGTCTGGCCATTGGGGCTATGAATGTCAATGCGGCTGTCAAGTATTTCCGCAAACGCCGTAATAAAGCGGTAGTTACAGGGGGCGATCGCGTAGAAATTCAGCAAGCAGCTTTAGAAACTTCTACCCAATGTCTGATCCTCACAGGACAATTACCACCTCCTACCTTTATCCTCAATCGCGCCGAAGAATTAGAAATTCCCATTTTGTCTGTTGACCTCGACACCTTAACCACAGTGGAAATTGTTGACCGCACTTTTGGTCAAGTCCGTGTCCACGAACCTCTAAAGGTAGAGTGCATTAGCCAGTTAATGTCCGAACATTTTGACATTAACCGTTTGTTATCTCAACTAGGATTAAATCCAGCCGCGACTATATCTTAGTCAGGATTTACGCAACTGCTATATCAGTATGGTGCGTCAGACTTCATAATTTGGTAACAATCAACATATTTTCGGCATCTGACGCACCCTACAAAAGACATTGAGTTTCATTATGCACCCCAATTACTAGTTAATCGCCAAGGTAAATCCTACTTTGGGGTTACAAATGAGCCAACAATGTACCTTCATTTCCGCTAATGAAGTATACATTTTTACCATTGTTTGAAACGTTTCCAGCTACAAAATCTTTGTTACCTAGCGAAGAAATTGAGAAAACGTAGCAATCTGTAACTCTAGTTGGCTTCCCACCTACACGCTGTTTGGTAGAATATCTGGGTTGTTTAATCTGATTACTCCATCTTTGAGCCAGTCAACCGACATCATCAACCTTGATACATTAGCGCAAGAACTAGCAACAATCCAGCAAACAGGTTCTAAACGAATTGCTTTGTTGGGTTCTCGTCATGTGCCAATTACTCATCAAAATCTCATTGAAATGATGACTTATGCCCTAGTCTTATCGGGCAATCGTGTCATCACTTCCGGTGCTACAGGTACTAATTCAGCTGCCATTCGGGGTGCAACACGGGCTGATGCAAACTTGTTGACGGTAATCCTACCCCAGAGTTTGGAACGCCAGCCCCATGAATCGCGCCAACAACTAGAACAAGTCATGCATCTAGTTGAAAATCCCAGCAATGACAATCTATCTTTGGCTGAAGCAAGTTATTTGTGTAACAAGGAGATTGTCTCTCGTTGTCAACAACTGATCTGCTTTGCTTTTCACGATAGTCGCACCCTGCTGCAAACTTGTGGAGACGCAGAAGAACAAAGAAAAGTGGTGACACTGTTCTACTTTGACTAAAGTGAAACGTAGTCTCCACATAGCTAATGATAGAGATGGGAAATTACCATTGGGTACTGGGTAATGTTTTTTCTGAATTACCCAGTACCCCTTCGCACTTACTCACCAAAAGCTACTACCAGTATTTATTAGGTTAATGTCACTATTACAACTGCCCATACCTGCTATTTTTCTGTACTCTATTGCTGCTGCCGTTGGGCTAATTTATGTACCTTATTTATTGGTAGCCTACGGTCGAGTGCGGGTTGGGTTTGATCTTTCTGCGCCTCGTGCCATGTTTGATAAATTACCGCCCTATGCCCAAAGAGCTACGTGGGCGCACCAAAACTCCTTTGAGGCGTTTATGATTTTTGCAGCCGCTGCATTAATGGCCTATGTAACAGGAGTGAATTCTCCCCAGGCAGGAATGGCTGCGATCGCATTTATCCCAGCTCGGTTGCTATACTCTTTCTTCTATATTGTGAATATACCTCTTTTGCGATCGCTCATGTTTGGCATCGGCTCTTTTAGCTCTGGAACCCTCTTCTACCTGAGTATCATGCAAATTAGAGGATAGAAGATTGGGGAAATGGTGAGATTAATAACCCAATCACCATATGCCTAACGGCAGGCTACCGCCAACACCAATTCCAAAATCCAAAATCCAAAATTAAACATCTCACATCCAAAAATCTGTTATGGCTTCTACTTTTTCTTTTGACATTGTGAGCGACTTTGACCGCCAAGAATTAGTCAATGCTATTGATCAAGTAGTGCGAGACATCAAAAGCCGTTACGATCTCAAAGATACGAAAACGACTGTCGAGTTAGGCGAAACAACTATTACAATCAGTACCGACAGCGATATGACTTTAGATGCTGTACACGGCATACTGCGTGAAAAAGCAGCTAAACGCAACCTCTCGCAAAAAATCTTTGATTTTGGCAAAGTTGAATCTGCCAGTGGTAATCGCGTGCGTCAAGAAATTACCCTCCAAAAAGGCATCAGTCAAGAAATTGCCAAACAAATTTCCAAATTGATTCGTGACGAATTTAAAAAAGTGCAAGCCTCAATTCAAGGTGATGCCGTGCGGGTTACAGCGAAAGCCAAAGATGACCTGCAAACTGTTATCCAGCGACTCAAGCAAGAAGACCTTCCTGTAGCTTTGCAATTTACAAACTATCGTTAGGGATTACTGAGTACAGAGTACCGAGTACCGAGTGGTTGACTCTCGTTCCTACTCGTTACTCATCTCTTTGTACTGACTTGCACCCTGCGTCTAACTACGTCCTGCACTGATACTTTTTTGAAAAGCAGGACGTTCACTCATTTGCTGAATATACTTCAACATCGCTGGGTAGGCACTCAAATCTAGCTTCAACATGATGGGAATATAGGCGAGTATAGATCCCACAGCCACATCAGCAGCAGTAAATTCATTACCCAGCAAGAAAGGTTGTTGCCCTAATATTTCATCTAGGGAAGTTAATAAGCGGGGCATTTCCCTCTCCCGATTAGCTTCCACAAAAATTCCTGTAGCCAAACTGGAATTGCCAAATAATACCCACTGAGAAATTATGGCGCGTTCCTCTAGTGATAATGGCTTATTGCCATACTTTTCGGCAAGATACAACAAAATTGCTCCAGATTCCCACAGTTGAAAATCGCCATCAACAATTGCTGGTACTTTACCTATGGGGTTAATTGCTAGGTACTCAGGTTGTAGGTGTTCACCTGCTTTCATATCCAGCAGCACAAATTCATAGGGAACTTCAAGTTCCTCTAAGTACCATTGGACAATTGATGCACGGCTAAAAGTGCTACCGTAAAGTTTTAGCATAATTACCTAAAATTAAAGAACTTTATGAGTGTGGGAATGCTGTTTAATGTTGTCTTCTTTGCTAACAACTCTGGCAGCATTTAGTACCCGTTTACGTTCTGTAGAATAATTGAAATCGCTTTTGGTTACACCTACAGGTATAAATGATTGGGCTGATTGACGACGCTTGTAAGTACGAGCAGCGGAAAATGCTCTTAGCACAAATTCATCTCCAAACTGCGCTGACTCTGGAAGTCCATGAGGTAAAACCAGTGTGTCACCTTCTAGGATAGCGCCTAGAGTAGTTGCATAAGCAAGCTTGTAGGATGTAGGAATGCCTTTTAATATCGCTTCCAAGGCTGCTGAGGGAATAGGCTCTATAACTTCAATTTGATGCACTTCTCCATCATCTTTGTAGAAGCAAGTTGCCAAACCGATCACAATGTAATCATCGGCTGTGAGGTCGGGAGCATCTGGATAAGAAATTGCTGTTGTCATGGAAAAATTCACTCAATAATTTAAATCTAGGGAAATGGGAAGGATCAGGCAGATGGAGGACGGGTAGAATCTTGATCTTTGCTTCTGCTGTCACCTAAATTTCCGGGCTTGTTGGCATTCTACCAATTTGTCACTGATACTACTTGACTATTCTTGAATATTGAGCTAATTCTTTCAGGAATTCGACTTGTGGGTGAAGTATATATTATTGGGCTGATAGCTCAATTTTTTAAGTAGTTTAAATTTAGTCGGTTCAGCATAGACTCCTGAACAAGTGACACAGTGGCTAAACCACTTGTAGGCAAAAAACTATAATTTGATTTCACAGAGCGAGTAGCTCAGGCAGGAATATATGGATCATTACTCCTTTTTAGCTTCTGGCAGTCAGAAAAATCAACTATACAGAGATGGGCAGAAAAATACTGTATATACAAAAACTGGAGTTAAAGATAGTAGTAAATCTCAGGTTGAAGACAGCTATTTACGGTCTTGTGCTTTAAAGTTAGCTCACCAAGGAGATTACACTAAAGCGATCGCTTTGTTAAGCCAACTCATTGATAGTCATCCTCACAATGCAGTCGATTACAACAACCGGGGTCTAATTTATTTTCAAAGTGGTGAATCGCAAAAAGCACTGCATGACTACAATACAGCAATGCGAATAAATCCTAAGTTAGCTAGTGCTTATAATAACCGAGCTAATTACTATGCTGCTTGTGGAGAGTTAACAGCAGCACTAGCTGATTATGATCAGGCTTTAGATTTGAATCCCCGTCATGTTCGCGCTTGGATTAACCGAGGTATTACCCTGCGTGATTTGGGGCAATATAAGGAAGCAATTGATAATTTGGAAATTTCACTGCTGTTTGGTCAACTACAAGGTCATATTTGGGCTGAACGCGGCAGGACTTATCATCTGTGGGGTGACTGGAATTGTGCGATCGCAGATTATTACCGCGCTCTTACACATATAAGTTCTGTGAACACCAAGGAAGATGTTTCTAGTTATCGCCTCCGGTTACAACTAGAAAATTGGTTAAATGAATTGCTGTTTCCCCAAAAGGCAGACTGGTAGATTTTTAACAAATTCAAAATTTAAAATTAAAATAATTTGTAATAGTGCTGACCGCAGGCTACGCTAACGTAATTCGTAAGCCTTTGATGCTAAATATATTCAGATGTCAGCAATACAACCCTTTTGGTGAATAAATAATTTTTTCACTCTTATTCAGCACTTTATTTTTAGCTGTCTGGACAGTTTGAGATAGGATTTTGATCTGAAAAGCTGGCCTTTTAAGGTGTAAAATTCCTCACTCAGAAGAACTTTAATTCCTACAAGTGCCGCTTTATAGACTCACTGTTCAATAAATCTGACGTAGATATTTGTAAAAAACTCAGAATTATCAAAAACCTAAAATTTGCTTTACGGTGTGGAATTTGATCTTTCAGCATCTTTGCGATCTGGATTAATCAGTACTACTTGCCGCTGGCTGGGATCAAAACGATATGACTGCTCTTGCCTGATACTCTTAGCTTGGCGGGGATCAAAGTTGCGGCTAAATTCCGCCCTTAAATTACTAACACGTCCTTCCATTAGCTTGACTTCCGTGCGGATTTCTCGCAACTTGTCTTGCTGTAGCCAGTGATAAGGCAAAAGCTGTACTAAGGCAGATACAGCGGCTGTAAGAATAACCAAGTTAACAGTTATTTTGGCAGTGGTTTCTAGTGCCATTATCTGGTAAGAACGCTGGCGAAGATGTTTTTTTGGTCGAGGTACAGAAGGACGCTGTTTTTCTGGCTGTAGCGGGGGGGTGGATGGTTGAAAGGCGTTCATGATGCTAAAAAGAGCCTCGCTGATTGAAGGGCAGCACCGTCAAAAGCAAACTGGCGCTAATTTCGGCTTGATTTAGCTGCCATATTACTTCATTTTTTGTAAATTTCTACAAGTATTACATTATTAAAAAAAGTACCTGGCATACTTAAGTACGTTTTCTAGAAACTTTTGGCTCAAAGTCCTAAGAGTCTAGACACTGTACCCTGTATTGCCAGGATAAATTAGTCTTCTGAGCGTGTCACATCTGGGTGTTATTTGTAAAGTTCAGTAGCTAAACGCCAAGCCAAAATGCCTGGAATTAGAGCCACAGCTAGAGCGATGTACACTTGAGTATCTGATATGGACATGGTGGAAACCCTCTTAAACGTCAAACTATGATGATTAACACTTCCTTTACTACTTTTCCCTGTTTTGCCAAAATTGGGGAATATCTTGTAACAAGATGCAACAAAAACATGATTTGGAAGCAGGAGTCAGGAGTCAGGATAAAGATTAATGCTTTCCCTCTTTCTCACTCCTTTCTATGTTCCCCGTTCTCTGTTCTCTGTAACCTATGACTTTGTACTTGGGTATTGATTTTGGTACATCTGGCGCACGAGGTGTAGTGATTGATGAAGAAGCTCGGATTGTTTCCCAAATGCGTCATTCTTGGGCATTGGTCACTGATTGGGTAAATTGCTGGGAGAAGACTTTATGGAGCCTTCTAGAGGGAATTTCAGGGGAATGGCGACAAGAAATTGGTGCGATCGCTATCAACGGTACTTCTTCCACAATTTTGCTCACAGATGCCACTGGTCAACCTGTAGATGCCCCTCTATTGTACAACGATGCACGGGGATCAATGATGCTAAAGGATTTGAGCAGTATTACACCACCAAATCACACGGTTTTAAGTGCAACTTCCAGCCTCACCAAACTCTTATGGATGCAACAACTACCCATTGTTAGTCAAGCTAGATATTTACTACATCAAGCCGATTGGTTAGCTTTTTTATTGCATGGACAATTAGGTATTAGCGATTATCACAACGCCTTAAAGCTGGGTTATGACGTAGAAAAATTGCAATATCCAGAATGGTTAGAAAAATTGCCAATACAGGTTCATTTACCGCAAGTTTTAGCTCCTGGTACTCCCATTGCTGAATTACGTCCAGAAATTGCGGCTAAATTTGGTTTTAGGCGTAATTGTTTAGTATGTGCAGGCACAACAGATAGCATTGCGGCTTTTCTGGCTAGTGGGGCAAAATTACCAGGGGAAGCAGTAACTTCATTAGGTTCAACCTTGGTACTTAAACTTTTGAGTCGTACCCGTGTAGAAGATTCACAATATGGAATTTACAGCCATAAATTAGGTGATTTGTGGCTAACTGGTGGAGCTTCTAATACCGGAGGTGCGGTATTAAAAAAATTTTTTAGTAATGAGGAGTTAAGCAACTTGAGTCGGGAGATTGATCTATCAAAAGAAAGTGAGTTAGATTATTATCCATTATTGAAAGAAGGCGATCGCTTTCCCATTAATGATCCCCACCTACCTCCAAGACTAGAACCCCGTCCAGATCATCCTAGAGAATTTTTACATGGCTTGTTAGCAAGTATGGCAAAAATTGAGGCGCGGGGATATGAATTATTACAACAACTAGGGTCTGACAAATTAACTCATGTTTATACTGCTGGTGGTGGTGCAGAAAATTCTACTTGGACAGTTATTAGAGAAAGGTATTTAAAAGTTCCTATATTTTCCTCTGTGAATACCGAAGCAGCTTATGGAACTGCTCTTTTAGCAATGCGGGGTATTAAGAGAGGAAAATTAAATTAAGACTTACAGAGTCAGGACAGTCAAAATATTATTTAAGGAATTGGTGAACCTAATAAGCTGCTAGAGTGAAAATGAAAAACCCTTGCCATAATGGGGAGGAGTTAATCCTGAACTAATCTGTTCACTAAAGACTGAAGATTCCCTATGTTAACAGGCACAACTTTACAGAGTGGAAAATATAGTATTATCCAGGAAATAGGCCGGGGCGGATTTGGTATTACCTTTAAAGCCATGCATCACTACTTAGGTCAAGAGGTAGTGATGAAAACTATCAATGAACGACTGCGACAAAACCCTGATTTTTCCAAATTCGAGCTACAATTCCAAGACGAAGCCAGAAGATTAGCCACTTGTATCCATCCCAATATTGTTCGGGTCAGTGATTTCTTTGTTGAGGATGGGCTACCTTACATGGTGATGGAATATATTCCTGGGGAAAATTTAGGTGAAGCGTTTGTTTTACCAGGAATATCACTACCAGAAGAGACAGCAGTTCATTATATCCGGCAAATTGGTGCAGCATTACAGGTAGTACACAAAAATGGTTTGCTACACCGAGATATTAAACCTGATAATATCATCCTCCGCCAAGGAACTCAGGAAGTGGTGCTGATTGATTTTGGCATTGCCAGGGAATTTAATAGTGGTGTTAGACAAACTCACACAGGTTTAGTTAGTGAAGGTTATGCACCAATTGAACAATATTTAACCCAAGCACCACGCACTCCAGCCACTGATGTTTATGGTTTAGCAGCAACTTTATATGCACTGTTAACAGGACAAGTTCCCATACCAGCATTATTGAGAGATAGAGAACCAATGCCTTCTCCCCGTGAACTACAACCTCACTTGAGTGCATATATTAATCAAGCCGTAATGCGGGGTATGGCGGTTGAGTCTCGGTTTCGTCCTCCCACAGTAGCAGAGTGGCTGCAATTACTACCAGGAATTGGATTAGAGATCACACCACAAATACCCACTCAACCAGCACCGACTATAGATTTATCCACCCAACAGTCAGAAAATTGGCTCAAAACAGTTGCACCTACTTCTATTCCTACACCATCATTGACAGGGAAGGTAACAGGACTATCTCAAAAAATCGGTACTAAGGCATTTATCGCTGTTGGTGCCATCTTAGTTGCTACTACAGCAGGGTTTAGCATTACTAGAATATTACCCAAATCTCAGTTGCAGTCAGATCCTAAACCACTTGTTGAACAACCTACTCCAGAATTTACCACGCCAAAAGCTGTTGTTGAAACTCAACCCTCACCTCAGAGTCAAGAAACTCAAACTTTCTCTCCCCGTAAATCAACATCTGTCTTTAGTGATGTGAGTGAAAGACGCAAGCGCAACCAGCGTGTTTCCCCAGAACCAACTCCTGATAGTGGTGGTGTTTCTGATCAGATTTCTCCAGAAAAATTGCCTCAAGATAACTCTCGCAAATTCTCACCCCGCAAAATTCAGCAACCCGCTTTTACACCTGTTGTTACTCCTCCACCTTCCCTACTTGAAAAGCTACGGGAAGTGCAATCGTCTCCTTCAGATACCTCGACACCATCTTTAGAAAATACCTCACCTGCTTCTATTGAGAATAACGACTCGCCCAAACCTTCAGCACCTAAAAATTCTGTAGTTATACCCGTAGCACCACCACCTAAAAATTCTGTAGTCATACCCGCAGCACCACCAACAGAATCGAAGAGTTCAGATTCTTCTGCGGTAGTTGTCCCAATACAGGAAACAAAGTCGAATTCGTCTGCTGATCATCAATCTCAAAAAAATGATAAGACTTTGGAAAAAACAGAAAGTGAGAGTAATTAGCTCAATTTTGGTTTTGATTCAAAACAATAACTTCTCCTTTCTCATTAATTTTGAGCAAATTACCAGGAAAATCATGATTATTTAAATAACGCAGCAGTCCGACGGTTCGGAAATATTGATCAATTTGTGGGATACCTTGGCGATTTAAATGAATAGGAATAATTTTACTGGATACTAAGTTTCCCTCTGAGTTGAGTTTTACTTCTAAAATCATTGAGTAAGCTGTTTGGGCATTTGTAGATAAAGTCCGATATCCTAAAAAGTTTCCCAAAGAATAAGCAATGATTTTTTCTTTGTAAATTTCCATTGCTCTGGGAACATGAGGCCCATGTCCTAAAACCAAATCTGCGCCTATATCAATCATTGTCCGGGCAAATTTTAAAGAATTACCTCGGTTTTCACCATAGAAGAATTCTGTTTTATCCTTTACGTGTAAAGCACCAGTTCCTTCTGCTCCTACTTGCATGGACACAATGACAATTTTAGCGTTGTTTTTGGCTTCTTTTACCAGAGCTTTAGCTGCTTTTAAGTTGTGAACAGAATTATATAAGTCATAAGTTGTAAAGCCAATCATTGCAATTGGTATTTGATTAACTTTTAAATAGAGGATTTGATTTTTATGACCTAATGTTTTTATACCTTGAGCTTCTAAATTTTGAATTGTATCTCGTTGTCCAATTACACCAAAGTCCATTGTGTGGTTGTTAGCAATATTGAATACATTAAAACCAACTTCGGCAAATAATTGGGCATAAGCGGGTGGTGAACGAAAAGCAAAAGTTTGTCCGCGACTGATATCTTTGGAACTGTAGGGATGGTTAGTTAAGTTGCTTTCAAAGTTACCAAATAAAATATCTGCTCCTTGTAAATAGGATCTGACAGACATTGGTAGTAGCTGATTGCGATCGCGTGGCAATCTATAATTAGGAAAATTCGTACCAGGTATGATATCCCCAACTGCTTTAATGGTGATTGTTTGCTCTTCATCACCTAAGCTAGGAATCGAATCGGGAGTGAATACAGGAATCTCTGTCGCAGCAGCATCTGATTGTTGTATTTTTCCAAACCTGATTGTCACTCCTAAACTAATACCGAGACAAAAGCAAACACTCAGAAAACTCCAAGCAAATAATTGCGTCTGGCTACGACTTGCCATTTGTCACTCCTCAAACACTGGCATTAGTTTAACCCAAAATACAGTGATGTAAAGGTATACTTGAATAATATAAATACTGAAAAAACTCAGTAGTAGAATTTTTGTATTTGGACTGATAGATATTTTTAATCCCCTACCAGATAGAGCAGGAGATACAAAATCATGCTCCATTAGCTAGAAGTTTATAAATATTGAGCTTTCTATAATCTGATCTGATACGAGATTTTTAGATTCAAAACAGAACTTACGTTGCTGTACTGAAGAGATAACAGCCGATTTAAACCCATGATTTTTGGTAGTAATCGAGTTTATTGGTGTATATCTTCTTACCAGAACCAGGAGAAATAACTATGACAATGACAGGATTAGATACCTTTGACGCTACCGTGCAGAAGACAATCCCTTGGATTAATGAGTTAGGAAAAGAATTGGGTTGGGAAAATAAACATCAAGTTTTTCAGGGGTTGCGAGCTACATTACACGCATTGCGCGATCGCTTGACGGTGGAAGAAGCTGCTCATTTAGGAGCGCAGTTACCCATTTTATTAGGTGGATTTTACTACGAAAATTGGCGACCAGGTGCGAAAATGATCAAGGATCGCACAAAGGAAGAATTTCTGAACCATATCCGTCATTATTTCCGTAACATTAAGGCTGATATTGATGCTGAGTCTTTGGTGCGTGCTGTCTTCAAAATCATTGCTGAACGAGTTTCCCCAGGAGAAATTGAAGATGTTATCAATATGATGCCACCTGCGTTGAGAGAACTTTGGCCAGAAACAGTTCGTAGTTGAGAAAATAAACGGAGAGGGGGGGATTCGAACCCCCGTTGAGTTACCCCAAAACGCATTTCGAGTGCGTCACCATCAACCACTCGGACACCTCTCCAAATTTTTTATTCACAGAGTTTAGTGAACTATAGAGAAACTATTATATCACATTATATCATCGAATGATGGCTTTACCCGTGGCAGCTATCCCGATACCTCAACTTGTTACAAACTGGAAGCTTTATTTTCTGTGACTTGAATGAAAGCTTCAAATTCATCTTTGGGTGTCCATTGAATAGCCCCATCACTACCAGTGAAGAATAGTTTGGTTTTTTCTAGACTTAAAGCAGATAAAGTTTTGCTATCAAGATTATTAGCCGTAGCGATAGCTACTTGTGGTTTCAGTGCGACAACCAAATCTTGCAAAGATTCCGATGGACACCAAAGCACTTGCGGACGAGACAAATCACCAGTTTTCATCAACTGTTCTATTTGTTGAGATTTGACACTACCTACTAATAACCAATTTTGACCAAAAACTTGCAATCTTAAAATTGGTAATTTCTCATTCATAAATTGGGAAATACTAGAACTAGTATTCACTATTTGCCCTAATCCTAAAGGCTGATAAATTCCCTCATACTTTTGTAGCTTCTGTTGAATTGCTTGAGTTTCAATATTATTATTATTTGGCTGGGAAGCATAAGCATAAAAATTCTTAATAGGTAAACTTTGTAGAACTTCTAACCAAGCATCATTTTGATTACCTAAAAAATTACTGGCAATTGCCGAATCAATTTTATTAACACCCTGCTGTTGTAGAAATGGTAAAATTGTGAAGCGTCCTGTACCTTCATCTCCACTATTAATCAGAGTGACTTTTCCTCTATCTTGAATCACTAAAACTGGTTCCGTATCAGTTGCTAATAAAGTAATTCGCAATAAATTACTAGTAGAATGCCAAACAGGAATTATTATTAAAATAATAGTAATTAATCCAGCAAACCACCAACGCCGCTGCCACCAACGCAGCAACCAAGTAGATATAATTAATCCATAAATTACCAGCATTTGCCAAGTTGATATACTCCCAACTGCAACTGAGCTTCCTGGCAGGTTCACGAAAAATTCTGCTAATTGAATTAACCAATGAGTTGGATAGTACAAAAAACTTGCTAAAGTACTGCCCACATCTGGCAAAATTAAGCTTGTCAAACTACTAACCATTCCCCCAATACTAATAACAGAGATTAATGGTGTAGTGATGATATTTAATGGCACACTGTAAACCGCTACAACACTAAAAACTTGCAATAGTAATGGTAAAGTCCAAATCGTGGCAGCTAGGGGAACAGAAATTAAAGATGCGATCGCAGGTGGGAGCCAATCCAAACGTTTAGTTATCGGTGTTGCAGTGACAACTAACCCTAAAGTTGCCAAAAAGCTGAGTTGAAAACCTAAATCCCAAATCCAAAGCGGATTAAATAATAATAACAGTGTAGCTGCCAGCAGCAAAGATCCTAGTTGTTGAACTTTCCTTTCCAACGCCAAACCAACTAAGGCTGCAAAACCCATAATTACCGCTCTGAGTACCGCAGCCTGAAACCCCGCTAAACAAAGGAAAGTAATTAAACCCAAGGAACCAAAGATAATCTGCGTTACCTTTTTTGTACGTCTAGTTAGCTGTAAAATTACACCCAAAATCAGGGAAGTTTGAAAACCAGAAGCTGCTAAAGCATGGGCTAATCCCACCTTCACAAATAAATCGCGGATATCGTATGGTAAATCAACAGTTTTACTACCCAAAACCATAGCACTCACAAGCGGCCCTTCAGGAACCCCTAACCAACGTACTTGCGATCGTACAATTTTTTCCCTAACCTGCCACCATCCCCATTTTCGGTTTTCATCAATCAAATTTATCTGTTTTCCAATCAAACCAGCAAATGTACCTTCCTGCTTTAAATATTTCTGAAAATCAAAAGCACCAGGGTTTGAAGCCGCTTTTGGCTTGTACAACATCCCCGTCACAGCAATTTGTTGACTAGGATATAAACCAGTAGCTTGGAGTATAGGCACAGTCACATATAACTTACCCGTTACCCCTTTTGGTACACTAGCCGGGCCTTTATCATTTTTAACCTCATCTAGCTGTGTCGCTTCCAACCAAAATTGTCCTCTCTGACTCCGCGTTAAACGGGGATTACTCGCAACTTCCCCTCGCACAATTACAAGTTGTTCTTGATTACTATTATTTTCCCCAGAAATAAACTGACTAATATCTTTTTCCCCTGGTTGTGGCATTCGCAACTGAAAATACAGAGTAGCTAACAACCCCACTAAACCAGCTATTAGCCACACTCTAGGATGAGGAGTAGTTTGTAGAGTATTAGCAGATCCTTTAGTTTTAGTTAAAGATTTTTCTCGTTTCTGAACAAATTTTCGTAGATTCATATAACTTGCCCGAAATAGAACTGCGGCTAATATCCCCAGAACTAAAATTCCTACACCACCCCAAGGAACTGCCGTCATCAGCAACCCTAGAATATAGGCAAGACAAATGATTACGCTACTACTCTGCATCATAAAACTTTAATTGCCAAAGCACATACCTAAATTTTATTAAACTCTTGTGGGGTGGGCATCCTCGGACTGAGCCTGTGAAGTCTTGCCCACCCTAGTTACGCCAGTTAACTTTCAAACAACGGAAAATTCATAGCTGTTTGCTTTAGCAATACCAGCCTCACAAAGATATACCCAAATTAAAGCCTAATACAGCATGAACAAACAAAATCAAAAGTGCTGTACTTCCTAGATAAGCATGAACCGCACGTAATGCTACTTTATTTCCCAAAAATCCGCTTAGAGAAATTGCACCATTAACCAAGAGCAATAACAGCACAATCGAACCAGTCCAAAAATGAGGACTTTCAAAAAGTGGCTGATGCTGCATCACCAAAGACAACACCCCACCAATGTAACCACCTGCCAAGAATAAAAATAACCAAGGTGCTAATTGACGATGGGCATTTCGACTTTTAACAGCAGCATCTTTATCTTGCAGCAGTTTTCCCCGCCAACCTGCCACTCCTACAAAACTACCCACCACAAAAACCACAATCCCCATCATCACCGGATGTCCCCAATGCACAACCGCTTCAGGCACACCCAAAGAACGAAACCAAGCTGCAATAGGTTCTAAAACTTCACTTATATTTACCATCTGACACACACCACTGTTTATACCGTAAACTCATACATCCCCCCAATAGAGGCTACGGTGTACACACAAGTCCTAGATTCCTTACTTGATAAGGTTTTGCTATTTCCCATATATTCTCAATAAACAAACTTTATCGAGAATTACTAACGGAAAATCACTTTCTACAAATCCGAACTTCTTGAAAGATGTGTGTACAACGTAACCAGTATAGGTGGGTTAAAGAAATCCAATCAAGTCTAATTTATTGTCAGTACCAGTCCCCGCTTTTCAACTTACGGCATTTTTAAGCAACGGGAAACCCAATTTTTCTCTTTGCTCAACATATAAATGAGCAACTTTTCTTGCCAAATGTCGAATCCTGGTAATGTATCGAGTCCGTTCCGTCACCGAAATCACACCCCGTGCATCCAGCAAATTAAAAGTATGGGAACACTTAATCACATAGTCCAAGCTGGGTAAAACCAGTCCTCGTTCTGTTAACTGGCTGGCTTCCTGCTCATATATATTAAACAATGTTAGCAACATCTCAGGATTAGATGCCTCAAAGTTGTAAGTACACTGCTCAATCTCACCCTGAAGATGAACATCGCCATAGGTTATATTGTCCGTCCATTGGATCTTAGTAATGGCCTCTACTTGCTGGAGATACATCACCAGTCGCTCTAACCCATAGGTAATCTCAATCGACACCGGACGGCAATCAATCCCCCCACACTGTTGGAAATAAGTAAATTGAGTAATTTCCATCCCATCTAACCACACTTCCCAACCAGTACCCCAAGCCCCCACCGTCGCATCTTCCCAGTTATCTTCCACAAAACGAACATCATGATCTTCTGGACGAATACCTAACGCCCTTAAAGAATCAAGATAAATATCTTGGATATTATCTGGTGAAGGTTTAATCAAAACTTGATACTGATAATAATGTTGAAACCGATTCGGGTTTTCGCCATAGCGTCCATCTGTAGGACGACGACAAGGTTCAACATAAGCCACAGACCAAGGTTCTGGACCCAACGCTCTTAAAAAAGTATGGGGGTTTTTCGTGCCGGCTCCCTTCTCCATGTCATAAGGTTGGGCAATCAAGCAGCCACGCTCGCTCCAAAACTGATGCAATATCGCTATTACTGACTGAAAATTCACTATCTACTCTTCCTTGAGTCAACAATGCCTCAACCATTGTTGCCTAAACCCAGCATTATGAGCAGCTTTGAGGCATTAAAAAAAAAGGCAAGATTTTTTTTGCCAAAGTAGTTGACAAACTAAAGAAGGTTCGATATATTGAATAAGTGCCAAAGAGAGAGCCGCGAGAGAGCGGGACTCGGAGGGACACCGAACCTTGAAAATATTATAGTTTGAAAGCCAGTATACAACAAGAGATTGTGTCAGTAAAGAAAATAACCTGACCGTGGTTGTAAAAACGGTCAAAAGAGCTTAAGAAGAACGAACCAAAATGGAGAGTTTGATCCTGGCTCAGGATGAACGCTGGCGGTATGCTTAACACATGCAAGTCGAACGGAATCCTTAGGGATTTAGTGGCGGACGGGTGAGTAACGCGTGAGAATCTGGCTTCAGGTCGGGGACAACAGTTGGAAACGACTGCTAATACCGGATATGCCGAGAGGTGAAAGATTAATTGCCTGGAGATGAGCTCGCGTCTGATTAGCTAGTTGGTGGGGTAAGAGCCTACCAAGGCGACGATCAGTAGCTGGTCTGAGAGGATGATCAGCCACACTGGGACTGAGACACGGCCCAGACTCCTACGGGAGGCAGCAGTGGGGAATTTTCCGCAATGGGCGAAAGCCTGACGGAGCAATACCGCGTGAGGGAGGAAGGCTCTTGGGTCGTAAACCTCTTTTCTCAGGGAAGAAAAAAATGACGGTACCTGAGGAATAAGCATCGGCTAACTCCGTGCCAGCAGCCGCGGTAATACGGAGGATGCAAGCGTTATCCGGAATGATTGGGCGTAAAGCGTCCGCAGGTGGCCATGTAAGTCTGCTGTTAAAGAGTCATGCTCAACATGATAAAAGCAGTGGAAACTACACGGCTAGAGTACGTTCGGGGCAGAGGGAATTCCTGGTGTAGCGGTGAAATGCGTAGATATCAGGAAGAACACCGGTGGCGAAAGCGCTCTGCTAGGCCGTAACTGACACTGAGGGACGAAAGCTAGGGGAGCGAATGGGATTAGATACCCCAGTAGTCCTAGCCGTAAACGATGGATACTAGGCGTGGCTTGTATCGACCCGAGCCGTGCCGTAGCTAACGCGTTAAGTATCCCGCCTGGGGAGTACGCACGCAAGTGTGAAACTCAAAGGAATTGACGGGGGCCGCACAAGCGGTGGAGTATGTGGTTTAATTCGATGCAACGCGAAGAACCTTACCAAGACTTGACATGTCGCGAATCTTTCTGAAAGGAGAGAGTGCCTTCGGGAGCGCGAACACAGGTGGTGCATGGCTGTCGTCAGCTCGTGTCGTGAGATGTTGGGTTAAGTCCCGCAACGAGCGCAACCCTCGTTTTTAGTTGCCAGCATTAAGTTGGGCACTCTAGAGAGACTGCCGGTGACAAACCGGAGGAAGGTGAGGATGACGTCAAGTCAGCATGCCCCTTACGTCTTGGGCTACACACGTACTACAATGCTACGGACAAAGGGCAGCTACACAGCGATGTGATGCTAATCTCATAAACCGTAGCTCAGTTCAGATCGCAGGCTGCAACTCGCCTGCGTGAAGGAGGAATCGCTAGTAATTGCAGGTCAGCATACTGCAGTGAATTCGTTCCCGGGCCTTGTACACACCGCCCGTCACACCATGGAAGTTGGTCACGCCCGAAGTCATTACCCCAACCGTAAGGAGGGGGATGCCTAAGGTAGGACTGGTGACTGGGGTGAAGTCGTAACAAGGTAGCCGTACCGGAAGGTGTGGCTGGATCACCTCCTTTTTAGGGAGACCTAATCCATTGAGATATCGAACACAATCAGTAATTAGATTCTTAATTGGTCTATCCTAGGTCGGTCACAAATCTTGAAGTATGGCTTTCAGACTATGATTTGGTTCATTAAGGGCTATTAGCTCAGGTGGTTAGAGCGCACCCCTGATAAGGGTGAGGTCCCTGGTTCGAGTCCAGGATGGCCCACCTGAAGCAAATCAAAAGTTAGAAATCAAAGTTTGAAAGTAATTATTTTCAAATTTTGAATTTTGAATTTTGAATTGTTTTTGGGGGTTTAGCTCAGTTGGTAGAGCGCCTGCTTTGCAAGCAGGATGTCAGCGGTTCGAGTCCGCTAACCTCCACATTGGAAAAGAGTCAGCAACTGACGAAGAGTCAGACTGCTGGATTAAAACCAGCCAGAACCTTGAAAACTGCATAGTAACGCGAATTAGCAGGCAGACGAAACTGAGTACTGAGTAAAGAGTACCGAGTAATGAGTGAAAAACTCAAAACAGAGTAGGAAAGAATCAGGAAAGCAGAAAAGTTTGCGAGTCGAACAAATGTATTGAAGTGGTCAAGCTAATAAGGGCTAATGGTGGATACCTAGGCACACAGAGGCGAAGAAGGACGTGGTTACCGACGAAATGCTCCGGGGAGTTGGAAGCAAACTATGAGCCGGAGATATCCGAATGGGGCAACCCTATGTACTACCTGCTGAATATATAGGCAGGAAAGAGCCAACCCAGCGAATTGAAACATCTTAGTAGCTGGAGGAAGAGAAATCAAATAGAGATTCCCTAAGTAGTGGTGAGCGAAAGGGGAAGAGCCTAAACCAAAGGGTTTACCTTTTGGGGTAGTGGGACAGCGATATCGAATCTGGAGGCTAGACGAAGCAGCTAAATACTGCACCAGAGGGGGTGAAAGTCCTGTAGTCGAAAGTCAAAGGATAGTAGCTGAATCCCGAGTAGCATGGGGCACGAGGAATCCCATGTGAATCAGCGAGGACCACCTCGTAAGGCTAAATACTACTGTGTGACCGATAGTGAACCAGTACCGCGAGGGAAAGGTGAAAAGAACCCCGGAAGGGGAGTGAAATAGAACATGAAACCATTAGCTTACAAGCAGTGGGAGTCCGATTAAACGGATGACCGCGTGCCTGTTGAAGAATGAGCCGGCGACTTATAGGCACTGGTAGGTTAAAGCGAGAATGCTGGAGCCAAAGGGAAACCGAGTCTGAAGAGGGCGATAATCAGTGTTTATAGACCCGAACCCTGGTGATCTAACCATGGCCAGGATGAAGCTTGGGTAACACCAAGTGGAGGTCCGAACCGACTGATGTTGAAAAATCAGCGGATGAGCTGTGGTTAGGGGTGAAATGCCAATCGAACCAGGAGCTAGCTGGTTCTCCCCGAAATGTGTTTAGGCGCAGCGGTAATGATTATATCTGGGGGGTAAAGCACTGTTTCGGTGCGGGCTGGGAGACCGGTACCAAATCGAGACAAACTCTGAATACCCAGAGCACACATTGCCAGTGAGACAGTGGGGGATAAGCTTCATTGTCAAGAGGGAAACAGCCCAGACCACCAGCTAAGGTCCCCAAATCATCGCTAAGTGATAAAGGAGGTGGGAGTGCATAGACAACTAGGAGGTTTGCCTAGAAGCAGCCAACCTTGAAAGAGTGCGTAATAGCTCACTAGTCAAGCGCTCCTGCGCCGAAAATGAACGGGGCTAAGCGATGTACCGAAGCTGTGGACTTAGAGAATATCTAAGTGGTAGGGGAGCGTTCCGTCGTAGGTAGAAGCAGTAGCGGCAAGCAGCTGTGGACGAAACGGAAGTGAGAATGTCGGCTTGAGTAGCGCAAATGTATGTGAGAATCATACACCCCGAAACCCTAAGGGTTCCAGAGCCAGGTTCGTCCACTCTGGGTTAGTCGGGACCTAAGGCGAGGCCGAACGGCGTAGTCGATGGACACAGGGTCAACAATCCCTGACTATGATGTGGGAGCATGACGAGGGACGCATGAAAGATAGCCATACCCTGATTGGTTTGGGAGGAGTTTACGAACTCCGCATGGTTAATGATAGTGCCAAGAAAAGCTGGTCATGTGATGAAGACATCGTACCCGTACCCGAAACCGACACAGGTAGGGAGGTTGAGTATACCAAGGGGCGCGAGATAACTCTCTCTAAGGAACTCGGCAAAATGGCCCCGTAACTTCGGAAGAAGGGGTGCCCACCTCAGACGTGGGTCGCAGTGAAGAGATCCAGGCGACTGTTTACCAAAAACACAGGTCTCCGCAAACTCGTAAGAGGACGTATGGGGGCTGACGCCTGCCCAGTGCCGGAAGGTTAAGGAAGTTGGTCAGCGAAAGTGAAGCTAGCGACCGAAGCCCCGGTGAACGGCGGCCGTAACTATAACGGTCCTAAGGTAGCGAAATTCCTTGTCGGGTAAGTTCCGACCCGCACGAAAGGCGTAACGATCTGGATGGTGTCTCAGAGAGAGACTCGGCGAAATAGGAATGTCTGTGAAGATACGGACTGCCTGCACCTGGACAGAAAGACCCTATGAAGCTTTACTGTAGCCTGGAATTGTGTTCGGGCTTCGCTTGCGCAGGATAGGTGGGAAGCGATGAAGTATTCCTTGTGGGGAATATGGAGCTAACGGTGAGATACCACTCTGGCGAAGCTAGAATTCTAACCCATGACCGTTAGCCGGTCAGGGAACAGTTTCAGGTGGGCAGTTTGACTGGGGCGGTCGCCTCCTAAAAGGTAACGGAGGCGCGCAAAGGTTCCCTCAGCACGCTTGGAAACCGTGCGACGAGTGTAAAGGCATAAAGGGAGCTTGACTGCAAGACCGACAAGTCGAGCAGGTACGAAAGTAGGCCTTAGTGATCCGACGGCGCAGAGTGGAATGGCCGTCGCTCAACGGATAAAAGTTACTCTAGGGATAACAGGCTGATCTCCCCCAAGAGTCCACATCGACGGGGAGGTTTGGCACCTCGATGTCGGCTCATCGCAACCTGGGGCGGAAGTACGTCCCAAGGGTTGGGCTGTTCGCCCATTAAAGCGGTACGTGAGCTGGGTTCAGAACGTCGTGAGACAGTTCGGTCCATATCCGGTGCAGGCGCAAGAGCATTGAGAGGAGCCTTCCTTAGTACGAGAGGACCGGGAAGGACGCACCGCTGGTGTACCAGTTATCGTACCAACGGTAAACGCTGGGTAGCCAAGTGCGGAGCGGATAACCGCTGAAAGCATCTAAGTGGGAAGCCCACCTCAAGATGAGTGCTCTCACTACTAATAGTAGGTAAGGTCACGGGCAGAACACCCGTTCATAGGCTCTAAGTGGAAGTACAGTAATGTATGTAGCTGAGGAGTACTAATAGACCGAGGGCTTGACCTCTTAATCATTACATTTTTCGCGTTACTTGCAGTCTTCAGGGTTTTGTTACCCAACAACTTTTCCTGGTGTCTATTGCGCGGTGGAACCACTCTGACCCCTTCCCGAACTCAGATGTGAAACGCTGCTGCGGCGACGATAGTTTGGGGGTTGCCCCACGCCAAAATAGCTCGATGCCAGGTCTATTACTCACAATAAGCCCCCTCCACAGGGGGCTTTTGTTTTTTCATCTTGTTATTAGAAAATCGCGGTTTAATAACTTACCAATAATTTTAGATATTAGATTTAGTTCTGGTTATTTCAATGCTAATCTTGCCGTTAAAGTCGGGAATTGGTGCGGCGATTTTAGTGAGAATAACTTGTACTTGGGTGATAACAACGCTTTCCTCACTGGTTTTCGCACAATAGCTATCTTCTAAAATACTATTAGCTATAGCTCCTGCTAGCTTTTCTAAAAGTGCAAACTTAGATGTCTTGACCAAATTTTGAATTAAGCTAATAGTGCGACGATAATCTATCGTATCTTCTATGGCATCACTTTGAGCAGCTTTAGTAATATCTAACCACAACTTAACATCCACCTCAAACCATTGTCCTAATACCTGTTCTTCTGCTAAAAATCCAG
This sequence comes from Anabaena sp. WFMT, assembly GCF_051781005.1. Lineage (NCBI taxonomy): Bacteria > Bacillati > Cyanobacteriota > Cyanophyceae > Nostocales > Nostocaceae > Anabaena > Anabaena sp. WFMT. The sequence continues at coordinate 66,430 of NZ_JBPWOA010000018.1, forward strand.
TATAGCCGTAGCAGCGAATCCCTGTTAATTGAATGCAGTCCATAAAAATTTGAGGTTTGAGAGTGAATTTGCTACTTTAGATTTTAAGTTTAATCCCCTGTTGTAGAAAATCTAAAATTTTAAATTTTTGTATCGCTCTATATTAATTGAATGCAGCTTAATTTTGAGAATCTGAATCAACTTTGGTCTTATGTATTAACGGAAACCCTCAAACGCTTGGGTTTAAGTTGTGCTGTCATTTGTCCGGGTTCTCGTTCGACACCATTAACTGTGGCTTTTGCCAAACAAGCACCGGATATTGAAGCTATTCCGATTTTAGACGAACGTTCTGCGGCTTTTTTTGCGCTGGGACGAGCAAAAGCAACCGCAAAACCTGTTGTATTAGTTTGTACATCTGGAACAGCAGGAGCGAATTTTTATCCTGCTGTAATTGAAGCTAAAGAAAGTCGTGTTCCTTTACTGGTATTAACCACTGATAGACCACCAGAATTAAGGGAGTGTCATTCTGGACAAACTATCGACCAGGTAAAATTATATGGTAATTATCCCAACTGGCAAACAGAGTTAGCTTTACCTAATGCAGATAGGGAAATGTTAAGTTATCTCAGGCAAACAGTAATTCATGCTTGGGAACGTTGCCAAATTCCTACAGGAGGAGTGGTACATTTAAACATATCCTTCCGAGACCCCCTCGCACCTGTTGCGGATGGTACAAATTTTACATTAGATTTAGAAGAATTTTTTGCTGGGATAGTTGCCCCATTTCCTATTCCCCATTCCCCATTCCCCATTCCCCAAGAATGGCAACAATGTCAAAGGGGTATTATTATTGCTGGTGTAGCCCAACCTAAGCAACCTCAAGAATATTGTAGAGCGATCGCACACCTTTCCCAAACACTCAACTGGCCTGTTTTAGCGGAGGGACTCTCCCCAGTCAGAAATTATGCAGACTTCAATCCTTATTTAATTTCTACCTACGACATTATTTTACGTAGTCAGCAACTTGCCGAAGTATTAATACCAAAAATTGTAATTCAAATAGGAGAAATGCCGACTAGTAAGGAATTACGTAATTGGTTGATTTCTACTAAACCTCAACGTTGGGTAATTGACAGTTGTTCTCAAAATTTAGATCCTTTACATGGAAAAACGACACACTTAAGGATATCTATAGAAGATATTGGGAGATTAAAAGATGAGGAAATGAGAAAATGTGGGGAGAATAAATATTTAGAAGAATGGTGTCAAGCTGAGATCAAAGTCAGAAACAATATTGACCAAACTTTTAAAAATATAGATGAATTAATTGAAAGTAAAATCGCTTGGTTAATTTGTCAATATCTTCCACCAGGGACACCTTTCTTTATTTCTAATAGTATGCCAGTAAGAGATGTAGAATTTTTTTGGAAACCGAATAATTTAAGGATAAAGCCTTATTTTAACCGAGGTGCAAATGGGATTGATGGTACTCTTTCCACTGCTTTAGGAGTAGCACATATTCAACAAAGCAGCGTAATGTTGACAGGAGACTTAGCCCTACTACATGATACGAATGGTTTTTTAATTAGTAAGAAATTTCTGGGACACTTGACAATTATCTTAATTAATAATAATGGGGGAGGAATTTTTGAACTGTTGCCAATTGCTAAATTTGATCCACTTTTTGAGAAATTTTTTGCTACACCACAGGATATTGATTTTTCTCTGTTGTGCGCTACTTATGGTGTACAACATGAGTTTATTAGTTCATGGAAACAATTGCAGGAAAGGTTACAGATGTTACCAGAAATAGGAATAAGGGTTTTAGAGGTAAGGACAAATAGGAAATTGGATGCTCAATGGAGGAAAGACAATTTAGCGAGATTGTCATAATTATTTTGAAAGCTAATTGATGAGATATTCATCTTTATTTACTAAGCTTTATCTATGGGTTGTTAATTTATTCAACATTGTTTTATTCTTCATCTAAGTCTATTTTCTTGATAAGAATAAATCTATATGAATAATCTCAACAATATCTATGGCATTGCTAACGAGCAACAACCAGTCTATATGAATGTTAACTTTCTCACATACAGGAGCAAGAATTTTACCTGAAAAATGTGAGTTCGGTGAACTAGATATAAAGTCTCAGACTTTAATTACTAACGCAGAAAGCTGCTAATTAGCCACATCAATATAAATGTCAAAACAGTAGAAAACTGATTTGATGTCACGTTGATAAATGGTATTTGCTGTAATATCCAGGTAGCTATTAGTCCCCCTGCTATTAAACCAATAATTAGACTTCCTAGTGTGAATAATACAGCTCTGCCAAATTTGTTTTCCTTACGATTGATAAAATAAATACTAACTCCTACTCCAACTACTAATGCCAGCTGTAGAACCTGATCTCTAGCAGCAGGGTAAAACAAACTAATAGCACTTAAACTTAGATACCAAGCTCCTGGTAATAGCACATCCGGTAGGCTTGGTTGATCGAACATTCTTTGCAGCCATGCAGGTGACTGCTCACGAGGGGTAGGACTTTCTTTCTGAGGAGATTGCGATCGCATCTCTGGAAAGCGGATACGCTCAGGTACTTTAATTTTACCTTCTTGACGCATCCGTAGGCGCTCCATTAAAATCGCATCATAAGCTGATTCAATTAGTTCTAGACCCCTGCCATCACCACCATGTTGCTCCAACAGGCGATTGCGAGCGTCCTGAATTTCATCGAAGCTAGCATCTTCCGATACCCCAAGTTTTTCGTAGGGATTTTGATCGCTCATGGCAATTTGTTACTTCAGCCTTGGTAAGCAGCAGTTTTTTGTTTACTAGAACACTAACGTGGGTCTATGTTGTTCCAAACAGTTGTCCCAACTTATTCCCATTCTTTAACAGGATATTAGCACGGGTTAGTTTGTTTGACCCAGGAATTTTAACTATAGCTATTTTAACATATTGTTATAACACTGTGTATATCATCAGATGGCTGAGTAGTTATGGCTTTTCTTATCCATAGGTATTAAAAGAAAAATATCACCTGCATGAGTACCCACCTTGCTGTAAGCAAGCTAGAGAAGTCTGAGTTACATAACTAAATCTTAATTCGATAGGATGTTTCAAATTTCTATCCTACTGGTAACACCGTGTTCTATTGAGACAAAACGCTACAAATAGGATCGAAACAACCATTTAGTGTATATACTGAATTGCAGACCTGATTACTGGAAGATTGGTGCCTACATCGTTCATAATTATGACTACAGTTTACTGTGAATAATCAGGATACTCATACCTAGACCCTGTAGATTCCTAATTAAGTCCAAAGTGTAAACTGTGTTTTTACACAATCCCCCTTGTTAATCCTATGAATTTTTGTGTAAAGTGATGATCATGGCTCCTGCCAAGATTCTTGTAGTTGATGACGACCCTGCGGTTCGGAACTTAATCCAACGCTTTTTGATTAAACAGAACTATCAAGTAGAAGCTGCCGAAGATGGTAAGGCAGCCCTAGCTCTATTTGAGCAATTTAACCCAGACTTGGTAATTCTAGATGTAAATCTACCAGATGTAATCGGTTTTAATCTCTGTCAAGAGATGCAAAGTCGTAACGGTGTTTTTGTACTCATGCTAACTAGCCGAACAGATGAAGCTGACAAAATTCGCGGTTTCTCTAAAGGTGCTGATGACTATCTCACCAAGCCATTTGGTCTGGGAGAGCTAGAAGTAAGAGTAGCAGCTATTTTGAGGCGGCAGCGAATTGTGACTACCGCAGAACAAAAACGCCTCATTTTTGAAAAGCTGATGATTGATCCTGTACGGAGGGAAGTGACACTTAACCACGAAACAGTACCTTTAACTGCTTTAGAATTTGACTTGTTGCATTTTTTAGCCAGTCATCCAGGTCGAGTTTGGCGGCGAGCAGAACTTATCCAAGAGGTCTGGGACTATGAATATGTGGGAGACCAGCGAGTTGTGGATGTCCATATCGGTCAAATTCGCAAGAAGATTGAAACTGATGCTAGTCAGCCTGCATTAATTCAGACTGTGCGTGGTGTAGGGTACAAGTTTGAATGTCCTACTCATTCGCAACAAGAAGTCCAATCCTAAATTTAGAGTTTTGCAAATCTTGACTCTTTGAAAATCAGCTAAAAAGTACAATACTATCCATCTGAAAGGGTAATTACCGTTATCCTGCCTGCGATATCAATTTTTTTCATGATTGTATTTGGCTCTGGCATGGCTAATGGTAAATTTCTTTAGCGTAATCTGACATTAAGAGTGTTCTAAGAAATAAATTATCCAGAAGTTGTCGATTCGAGTAAAGGAAAGCGGAATAAACCAATGACAATTGAGCATTTTTTCACTTGGAATACTCTTAATCGCAACATTTCGCAGGCGTGATTGCATCTGCGGTATATTCTTAGACGACTGAACTTTTACTTTTGCTTTCTTAGGTCGCACTAGGAAGCAGAGGGTGGTTTTTAACCCGACTGTCAATCCCCTCTGAAAAACTGACCCTAATATTATACTCAAAACGGTTTAATTATTTGATTCTATAGATAGGGGTTTAGCAGTGCTAAACCCCTACGTATCTAGGTTTTTCGTAATCCTCCAAAAGTCCATGTTTTAACTGTGTTTGGTATATTAACGTTTACCAAAAATAGTGGATATGTCTCCTGATTGCTCTCTTACTTCTAGTTCTAATTCAGGTTCAGGAAAGGAAAATTCTACCACTGGTTCAGGTATGGAAACTATGATATCAGCAGCATTAATAATAGCTCCTAACAGTCCTAACTCAGCTTCTACCAGTTGATCAATGGCTTCTCCGAGCATATTTTCTTGTGTATAGTTAGGTCGGGCTACTAGCACGATACCATCACTATAGGGTTGAATTAACAACGGATCGTTAGAAATGCTGAGAGGATTTGTGTCTAAGATTACTAGATCGTAACGTTCTCGCGCATCTTCTATCAGACGGCGCATTTCGCTTGATTCTATGATAGCGGCAGATTGACGAACAGGTCCGACGCTGGGAATAATGTATAAATTTTCTACATCAGGAACTAAGCGAATACAGTCACTCAAGCTGGAATAATAAAGCAAGGGTTCAACAGTGGCATAGGAATCAGGAGCTATTTTTAGGGATGAAGCCTGGGAGGGCGATCGCAAATCTGTTTCAATAATCAATGTTCTTTTACCAGCAAGTGCGGAAGCTATACCTAAGTTGTAAGCACTTACGGTCTTACCTTCTTGGCTGCTGACGCTAGTAATCAATATCACTTTAACGTCGTTGCCGCCAATCCGGCGCAAATTACTGCGAAACTTTTCATAAAACTCTAAATAGGGAGAATCTGGGGAAAGTATTACTGGTAAAGCTTCTGGAGCCAAATCATCAACTGGCATCAAAGGTAGTTCTCCCAATAGCAAAACTTCCCGTTCCTTGAGGCTTTCGCGGATATCTTCTTTGGTCTTGAAAGTTCCTTCCAGTGAACCCAACAAAAATATTACCCCACCACCAATTACAGCACCCAAGAAACTACCGATAGCTAAGGTTGTAGGTATACTCTTGGGGGGAACGGCAACATTAGTAGCTATGGGTGGTCTAGCAATAGTGAAACTACTGACAGTTTCTGCTTCTGCGGCTTGAGCATCAGTCAGCTTGGCTTGCATTTGGTCATAAATAGCTTTTTTCAGACCAACAGACTGCTCCAAGCGCGATCGCTCTAATTGCTTATTAGGTATGAGAGAATATTCTCGACGTAATTGTGCCTCTTGTTGAATTTGCTGTTTTAGTTGTTGTTCGAGCGTCTCTCGTTGGGTTTGTAAAGCTACCATTTGGTTAGCTAATGCCTGACGCGTGGGATCTAAGCTACTTTGGGTGCGAATACCTGTCACATTCCCCCGAAGTGGAGCTGCAAGACCACCACCACCTAATACCTCCGCAGCACGTTGTTGCAGTAATTCTTCAGAAGCTTCTTTTTGACGCTTTAACTGAATCATTGTCGGGTGTTCAGGTCGTAAATCCTTGCGGAGAACAGCGATTTGTGACTCAGTTTGATAAATTTGCGATCGCAAATTAGCAATAATTGGATCAGCACTCAAAGCAGAAGAAACATAAGCCTGTCCAACGGTTAACCCCAGCTTATCTTCCAAAGAACGAAGTTGAGCATCAATTCCAGAAATAGTTAGTTGAATTGCTCTTTGTTGATTTTGACTAGCACTAATCCCATTCAGCAAACTACCATTTTCTGCTGCCAAAATGGCTGTTCTTTCCCGTCGATCATATTCTTCTAGTTTATTCTCAGCAGCTTGGAGTTCTTGCTTAAATTCTGGCAAACGCTCATTAATTTTTTGAATAATCGCCTTTAATCGTCCAGTATTAATCTCACTACTTAACTGAACTATTCCTTTCATCAATTCTTGCAATACATCTTTGGCTCTGTTGGCATCGCTATCTACATACTTCATGATGATTGATGTAGATTCTAATTCTCCTGCTTTATTTCTACTCGGAAATTTAATTGCTACATTTTTAGCAATAGTTTTTGGGTTAGTCTTGACTTTTGCTGCCACCGTCTCAATAACTGGATCTGATAGTAAAACTTCTGGTGTTAGTTCTTTCCCCTGTGCTTGAATTTCACTACCAGTTTTTGAAAAAGAAACGGTTGGTGTATTATATGTCAACGCAGATTCGGCCATATAAGTGACTGGTGGGTCTGGTTGTATAGCAACTACTGTTGAACCTATTACCACTAGACCAAAACTAGCTAGTCCAACCCACTTGTATTTTTCAAAAGCAATAAGATAGCGCTTAATAATTGGTGGTGTCATAGCATTTAATTAATCATTAGTTATTACTTATGAGTGATAAACTCTGACTTCTAAATAAATTTTTAATTTGAATCACCACCGAATAATCCGCTACCAAAGTTCTGGAAAAAGTTCAGAAATGATTGCACATTAAAAAACGGTTGCGTGATGGTATTCAATAAATTAGTAATTTTCCCGACCAGATTTCTACCAACGACTATCACATCATTGTCTTGAAGCGCCACATTCTGAGAATTATCACCTGCTAGTACCTTTCTAGCATCAAGTCTTTGAGTAACAGCTTTACCCTGTTCAGGATCAAAGCGAACCAGAGCAATATCCCGAAGATTAGCAGTGTCGAGACGAATACCCCCCAAAGCATCTATAAATGTACTCCCATTAGGCAACGATTGAGTTGCGATTCCTCCTGCGGCATAGTTTAAAACTCGGACTTTAATCTGAGGAATAGCTAAAGTTGAACGTGCCACCAGTTTGCGATCATAACCGTCATCAGTACCAATTTCACGGCGCGGTACAATGATTGCATCCCCATCTTGCAAGCGTAAATTAGGGGGTGAACCACCATTTTGCAAAGCAGCATACAAGTTAAGATTTTGTGAAATTATAGAACCATCAGTTAGCTGACGACGTATTTGCACTTGTCGGAGGTCTGCGTTCAAAGTTGACCCCCCTGCTAAGGGTAAAATATCAGTAATTCGGGGCATTCCCGAACTAGCAGAATAAATTCCAGGACGAAATACTTCCCCCGTAATAGTAACTTGGACTGGGCGCATCTGTGCCAACGTTACCACCACAGGATCTGTAGTAATACTGGTTAAAGCCAAACGAATTTTTTCTTGGGCTTCTTCCACACTCAAGCCTAGTATAGAAACTTTCCCTACTTGTGGGATGACAATATTGCCGTCTTGACTAATTGCAGCTTGGAAACTCAAATCTGGACGTTGCCCAGTTAGTGATAAAGATATAATTGGGTCAATAACATAACGATTTAAGCCAGTGCGAATTTTTGCCTCTGCTTGCTGCAAAGTTAAACCTTGTAAAGAAAGTACTCCCAGTAGTGGTACGACAATATTGCCTTCTGGATTAATTGCTGCTTGAAAACTTAAATCTGGAAATCGCTGCACCGTAACACCAATAGAATCTCCAATTCCTAAGCGGTATAGACCAGGGGGACGCTGAACTATCACACTGATCGTATCTCCTATACCTAAGAGATAACGGTTGAATTGGGGTGAAATTTCATCATTTGCACTGGGAGACATCTCCTCAAAACTTGCTGGAGGCAGGGGAACTTGTTCTGGTGATTGTTCTAAAGATGGTAAATTTTGAGCCACAACAGGTCTAATAGATGTTGTCAAGCTAACACCCACCTGAAGAGTAATCAAAAACAGGGCGCTGAATGCACGTATATGAGAACTGGGCGCTATAAACATTGATACAGTTAGTTTAAATAAAATACTTTACAGAGCTACAGACATCAATGCGGCTTGCACTGTTTCACCGAGAGACTGAAGTTTCTTCCAAGATGTTTCCACTTGTCCAAAAGGCTCTATTGGTATCAGAATACTCACAGCCACCCAAGGAACACGCTTTTGTTGCCATTGTGCCATTTGGTCTGCAACAAACCAGTTTACTGGTGATGAAGTTCCACCATTTGGCATTGCGTACCATTGTAAGACAGCAAAAGTTGATTTTTGTGTTGTTGCCCGAAAGAACCTAGCCTTAACTTTGATAGTGGCATTTGCTTCTGGACTAGATGGCTGTTTAACAGTAAATTCAGCAGCCCGATATTGAGCTATATCCCACTTTCCCCAACTTGACTTGCCCCAACCACTAACGTCTGTCCACTCTACCTCTGGTTGATCTCTTGGGCCATTTTGGGGTAGCAAAAGTAGTATAGCCTCAACTGACGGGTCTTTTTGCTTGAGTATCTGCAAGAACCATTTCTTGTTGCCAACGTTCGTTTCTGACTGTTGAATAGTTTGCCACCCAGGAATACTTAATCCTACTTTACGGATGTTTTTCAACTGCTTGAGTTGAGTAACTGATGGTGGTTGCTTCCATTGCCACTTTCCTGTTAGATATCCAGGAACTGCTCCCACTCCTAACAGCAGTAACAGTAAAATCAGCACTGCGACCTGATTCCATTGCTGTTTTTTGAAAAATTTGGATAAGGAAATCATCGAGTAAAATTTCCAACACTTAGACAGGATTGTACTAGATAAAATGGGTAAATATTTCTTTTATGCTTTTTATGCTGTTTCATCTAACTCAATTGCTGGTTTTTCTGAAAAATAACTATTCATCCAATTGAGTAAAGGCACTAGTAATAACAGCATACAAGCAGAGTAGAGATCACCACCCCAACTATCATGCAGCCATGAAAAGCCTCCTTCGTTGCCAGTACCGTGAAAGAAAGTCAATAAGGTATTACGAATAATATTGGCTGTCACACTAATGACAACAGCAATAGATAAAAACCAGGCTGTTATGCGCCGTGAAGATATGGTATCTGTCCAATAAAGTAATATTAAGCTGACGTAGAGAGTGGTAAATAACATTTTCAACCCTGCACAATAGGGAGCTACCTCCACAATTCGTCCATTTACGTAGAGGTTGATTCCATCTACTATGACGTTCATGCCAAATTGATTGAGGATAAAGGCTGCTGTACCAGCGATAAAGCTTTGTAGAGGAAAGGTATAGGGGGCTATTATGTAAGGTAATGCTGTCGGGGTAGCTAAAAACACTAACAATAAGGGAAAACCTTGTAATCGTAAGCCTGGTATGCCCTTGAACCATAAGCATAGTCCGGCTAGTATGGTAGGTAAGGACAGGTTAACCCATTCGGATACACCACTGAGATAAAAAATTACGCCTATTATTAATAAGCCGATGCTAACAGGATGGGACGAATCGGGCAACCGTTGCCACTTTTTCCGATTTGTCCAAGCGATATAACCAGCAAATGGTAAACCGATAATACCGTGGCTGAAATATTCATGTTCGATACTTATACTTTTGTGTAACCAACCATCTAACCAATGTAGCAATATTGGAGCATAAAGCAGGAGGAAAATTAGTAAAATGCCTAAGTTTAACAACTGGGCTGTACTACGGATTTTGATTTGTTGTTGGAGTTCCATAATTTTAATGCACAATTAAATCAGGATTTAAGGATAATCAGGATTATTTTCATGTTCTGAAACGAAATTTACAATTGAAATTTGCCGTTAATACTGGCTATTGGTGAAAAAGAAAATTAAAATTAAGCTCATTTTTTGGCGATATTCAAGCTTGAAAAAATAGCATTTACGACTTCTTTAATTTGGCTATTGTTTAAACCGGGGTACATGGGCAAAGATAATATTTGTTTAGATAATTTTTCTGATTGGGGAAAGTCTCCTTGTTGATAACCTAGTTGAGTAAATGCAGGTTGAAGATGACAGGGAATTGGGTAATGAATACCAGTTTGAATTCCGACTGCTGTCAGTTGGTCTTGTAGTTGCTGACGTTTTAGGGGACAAGAATCATCAATCTTGATGACATAGAGATGATAAATATGTCCTGTGCCACTTTGGTTAACCATAGGGATAACACCAGCAGAGTCTAATGGTTCTAGTTCTATATTATACTGTTTGGCAATGGTAAAGCGATCGCTATTCCACCCAGATAAATGAGGTAATTTTTGGTTTAATATTGCTGCTTGCAGGGTATCTAAGCGGCTATTAGTACCTGGTTCAAGATGCACATACTTTTGAGATGAGCCATAATTTCGCAACCGACGCATTTTTGCCGCTACGTCTGCATCTCGTGTCACTACCATTCCCCCATCCCCAAAGGCCCCTAAATTCTTGCTGGGATAGAAACTAAAGGCTGCGGCCATACCCACCGAACCTGCTTTATATCCTTCTCTTTCTGCCAAGTGGGCTTGGGCTGCATCTTCAAAAATTAACACTTTATGAGTATCGGCAAAGTCTAATAATTGGCTTGGTGATACCATTTGACCATATAGATGTACGGGAATAATGGCTTTGGTTTGGGGTGTAATAGCTTTAGCGGCTGCTTCCAAGTCAATTAAAGCTGTTTGGGGGTCACAATCTACTAAAATTGGTGTAGCACCAGCACTAACCACACCGATTAGTGTGGCGATAAAAGTATTAGCTGGTAAAATGACTTCATCACCAGCACCGATGTGACAAGCTTGCAGGCCAAGAGCGATCGCATCAGTTCCAGATGCCACACCAATTCCATACTCCGTACCAGATGCCGCTGCAAACGCTTCCTCAAAATCGGATACAGCCTGTCCTAAAATAAAATCTCCCTTTGCCAATACATCCTGAATCGCCTGTTGCAACTGAGTTTGAATCGGCTGATGTTGTAAATTTAGGTCTACAAAAGGAACTTTAATAGTCATTCTATTTTTGGCCTAGTAGTATCAAAAATGCAGTAGCAACATACTATCTCAAAAAATGTATTACATTTTCAATTTCACATATAGCGTTATATTCCCCTTAGTGAAAATTCTATACTTAAGTAATATTTTTGGCACTAGTATCTACCAATTCTAGAGATTCTTTCCCCGACTCCTGGAAGTAAGTAAAAAATTTTTTGCCTAACCTATTGATTGGAGGTGAAATTGGGGAATGCTGAGAAATAGCAAATAATAACCACTGTCATGTGGTTATAAAACTGACAGTATCTAGAAGGTATCAAGGTAGTACTGGTAATGATAGAACCTGAAAATAAATTATTTGTCCCTGATGATGGTTGGAATTCTTTAGAAGTCCAAGAACAAAAACGCCTAAAAGTCCTGACAGCATTAGGTTTACGACAATTAGAAACCATCCCGGTATTTGAAGAAGCCACTCAAACTGCTGCCCATTTTTTGGAAGCCGAAATTTCTATTTTGGGATTTATAGATCAAGAAATCCACTGGTTCAAGTCATCGGTGGGTTTGTCAAGATTAGGACTCATGAATGATTTGGCAAAAAACCGTCAATTATTACGTCGAGAGTCCTTCTGCACACAAGTGGTAGAAAGCTTACAAACAGTAGTCATTAATGATACTAAAAACAACATAGATACAGAAATATTTACCAGCAATTTAGTGCAGAAGTATGGCATCCGTTCCTACTTAGGAGCGCCATTAATTGATGCTTCTGGATATTGCTTAGGTGCATTAGCCGTGATGGATCGCAAACCACGTAATTTTACAGAGCGAGACATTGAGTTTTTGCAAATCATCGCTCGTTGGAGTATGAGTGAATTTGAGCGCAACCGTTTGTTACAAGGGAAATCACAAAAAAGCACTATTAGAAGCATTCCTAGTTTGCCATTTTCAGAAGAACAGATAATTGACCTCAAAATTTCCCCACCAATTCTAGAAACAGTCTCTAGTTCTACTCAGCAACTGAAACTGGAACTCTTAGGCCAATTAACCCAAGAGTTGCGTACACCTTTAACATCTGTACTGGGTATGGCTAGTGTTCTCGGCCGGGAAATTTATGGGCCTTTGACAACTAAACAGCGAGAATATCTAGAGATTATTCAACACAGTGGCAAGTATTTGCTTTCTTTGGTGAATGAGATTACCGAACTAGGAACAATAAGTGATGCTTCGGATGCGCTGAACTTAGTTTCTGTAGATATTGAAATGCTGTGTCAACAAGCCATACATACACTAGCAGAAGTAGCTGTCCGTCGTGATCAAGATATTCGTTTGTCTATGGAGCCAGGACGCAATCGCATTTGGCCTTTAGATAAAGATAAGGTGCGGCAAATTTTGTATCACCTGCTATTTAGCGTGATTCAACTTTCTGCGACAGGTAGCATTATTCGTGTTCATATTTCTGGCAAAGAAGATACACTCTCTATTACCGTTTGGGTTTCTCATCCCTACTTAGGAGATGGAATAACTGAGATTGATCCTTACGTACACACTGATTCCTTGTCAATACTAGAAATAGTCGGTAGAGAGGAAAAGTATAATATTCATGGGGAAAATCAGGGGAATTTGCCAAAAATATTGAATAAGTCACAAAATCTGATTGATGAGCAACTAGGAATACTGGTTAATAGTTCAGATCAGGATTTAGACAATTTATTTGGTCATCTATCTCGTGAAAAAATAGGTTTGTTACTTAGCTGTCAACTAGCAGAACTTCATGGAGGAAACATTTCAATACAAGGTTCACTAGAATCAGGATACCGCTATGTGATTTCTTTGCCACTGCAAACGGCGAAAACCCGACAATTAATTAATAATGAAACCTAATCATAAGGCGCAATTTTTTCAATTGCTAATCTCAGTTGTGATCTTTGGATAACGACCGGCATTATCATGAAAGCCAAGTTCTGCATATAAGTGCTAATTGGTGACAACGTTGTTTATGAATTTAGTCTGGCAAAAATTTACTTTATCCTCTTTACCGCTGAAGGAATATCTGTCTACGAGTTATTTGCATCGGTTTATGGTCGGGATTTTACGTCCTTGGCGGCAAACCAGTCTTTTGATGCAGTGGGGAGATACAATAGCGGCGGCTCTTCTCAGTCTGGTCTATGGTTTTGCGCCTTTTGTCTCCAGTAGTTTAATGCTGGTATTAATGGTGGCTTGTATAGGATTTTGGCTGTTGCTGACTTTATCTGATGAAACTACTTCTGTAAATGCTGCTTCTGTCACTCCTATTCATCTGTTGGTATTGCTGTATTGGGGAATAGCCGCGATCGCTACAGCTTTATCCCCAGTCAAAAAAGCAGCGTTGAATGACTTGGCAACATTAACACTCTATTTATTACTCTTTACTGTCTGCGCTAGGGTGCTGAGATTTCCCCGCCTTCGGTCTTGGTTGATCACTGTTTATTTACATATATCCCTAATTGTCAGTGTCTATGGGATTCGACAATGGTTTTTTGGTGCTAAAGCACTAGCAACTTGGGTTGATCCAGAGTCTGCTTTATCTAAGACGACTAGGGTTTATAGTTATTTGGGTAATCCCAATTTACTGGCAGGATACCTGATACCAGCCGTAATTTTGAGCTTAGTGGCGATTTTTGCTTGGCATGGTTGGCTGAAGAAAGCTTTAGCTGCAACAATGTTTGTTGTCAACACTTCCTGTTTGGTTCTTACCTATAGTCGTGGAGGCTGGATAGCTTTAGTAGTAGCACTTTTGACGGCGATGGCATTGTTGGTTTATTGGTGGAGTGTGGAAATGCCGCCATTTTGGCGCACTTGGTCATTACCAGTTATTGTGGGAGGTTTAATTGGGGTATTGGTGCTGGCTGTGATATTTGTCGAGCCTGTGCGTTTGCGGGTTGTGAGTATTTTTGCAGATCGTCAAGACAGTAGTAATAATTTCCGCCGTAATGTCTGGGATGCTGTTTTTAGGATGATAGGCGATCGCCCAATTATTGGTATTGGCCCTGGACACCATTCTTTTAACAAGGTTTACCCTCTCTACCAACAACCCCGATATACGGCTTTGAGTGCCTATTCAATTTTTTTAGAAACGGTTGTAGAAACTGGCTTTTTGGGTTTAGCTAGTTTTCTCTGGTTAGTAATTGTTACTTTTAATACGGCATTTGTACAACTGCAACGGTTACGGCAATCTAGAAATGTAGAAGGATTTTGGATTATTGGGGCGATCGCAACTTTACTGGGTATGCTCGCTCACGGAACTGTCGATACTGTCTGGTATCGTCCAGCAGTTAATACTGTTTGGTGGCTAATGGTAGCCTTAATTGCCAGCTATTGGCAACCTTTAGATCAACCAACAAATCAATCTCGAATTCTTCAGTAGAATTATCCAGAAATTAGATATCAGTCCTGTATAAGGATTTGATATTCATTTGCAAATAAGTCTAGTTGTCAGCATTATTTCCACTGACAACTGACTATTTTTTTATAGCTAAGTAGGTGGGCAGAATAAAACCAAACTGTGTAAAGAAAAGTCAACAAGGCTAAAACCCTTTTTCCCCCTGCTCCCTGCTCCCTGCCCCCTGCCTTATCCCAACGACAATTTTTAACGCCAACCTACTTAATAGGTATAGGTGACACTGTGATGAAAAATTGCCACAACCAACTCACTTTTAGTATCCCCAATCCAAAATTCCAAATTGATACTAGTCCCTGTAGCTGCTGGCCCCTGGTGCATTAGGGTCACGATAACGAGTTGGTTCTTCGTCACGCTTTTTACCCGCTAACCCAGCTAAACCTAAAAGACCAATTAATCCTAGCCAACCCCAATCAGTATTGGTGCGATCATCATACACAACCCTATTCGGTGCAGCAGTGTCAGTTCTAGGTTGAGTGACTTGGGCTTGGGCGGGGAAACTTAAGGGTAAAATTCCCATAGTCAAAGTCAGAACCCCAACGCCTACTGTTTTGGTTAAATTATTCGTCATGGTAAATAGTGCCTTATATCCTACTTCAGATATTCACCACTGTATCTATTCCCAAAATGGGCTAAATCAATCTGCGGCTATAAACTCGATTTATTCCTAAATCAGGCTGAGGATATATTTAACAAACCTCGCCCAAGTTGAGAACTGGAGTTTTTATAGGATTTGAAAATAAAACCCGATTCAGAAAAAACTATGGGTTTCCAAGTAGACGCGGTTTGATTTATCAAAAAAATAGGCTGAAAAACCCGATAGCGCCACGTGGCTGATTATAAATGGTTTAATGCTTTAGCGATCGCGTAAATTAAATACACGGGTGGTTTACTGCTGGTGAAATTAGGTGATGAAAAAACTCTGGCTGCTATTCAGCATATTATTTGTGGGACTATTAACAATTACCCAAGTATTAGCTCAGAAAAAATTACAACTGAAAATCAACCGCTACTTAGAAGTTCGCAGTACTTCTGGAAATGTCACCTACCAAAATAGACAGATTTCCCAATTAGCTCGCATAGGCATAAAACTACAAAATGTAGGAGATAGCATCAGCACAGGCCAGCGTTCGAGTAGTATGCTGTCCCTAGATACTGGCATTGGTTTTATTCAGGTTGCAGAAAATACAAAACTCGAAATTCAAAAACTGCAAACAACTAGTCAGGGTGGACGCATTACCAATTTACAGGTGACAGGTGGACAGGTACGGCTGAAAATACGTACCTTTACACATCAAGATTCCACCTTGCAAATACAGACTCCCGCAGGGATTACAGGCGTGCGAGGGACAGACTTTGGTGTGAGTGTTCAACCGACTGGGAAAACAGGGGTAGCAACTCTCACCGGCAGTGTAGCAACAACGGCTCAAGGTCAAAGAGTATATGTAAATAAAGGCTTTCAGACTCTAGTTATTCCAGGAGAACCACCTTCAGTACCTACGCCATTACGAAATAATACAAGATTAGATGTGCAAGTACTGGAAGAAAGAAGAAATCAACAAGTCCGTATTGTTGCTAAAGTTGATCCA
Source organism: Anabaena sp. WFMT (assembly GCF_051781005.1). Classification (NCBI taxonomy): domain Bacteria; kingdom Bacillati; phylum Cyanobacteriota; class Cyanophyceae; order Nostocales; family Nostocaceae; genus Anabaena; species Anabaena sp. WFMT. Next base: position 82,670 of record NZ_JBPWOA010000018.1, read on the forward strand.
GTTAACTTGGTCATGTTGCTAAATCAACCGCTGATTACTGATCGGAGTGGAAAATTTGACATTACCATCCCTATGCCAGCTAATCGGCGTGTTGCGATGACAGTAACAACACCTTTAAGCAAAAAACAAGATTATGAATTAATTGTTCCTTAAAGCTACTGAATTAAGCTAAAAAAGAGAGATGCAATCGCTGTGTAACCCCACAGGTCAATTAAAAATCTGCATTTGTCTAGAGTTTTTTTCCAATTCACGTAATTTTAAATTTATCAACTATAATATTTAACTGCTTATTGTTTGTCACAATCAGCTAATCGCATACACCAACCCGCTATCCATCGTGCAAGATACCGATTCTATGAATGACCTTGCTGCTGCACTGCAACAGCCAGTAGATTTAGATTTTGAACTACCAGATCCAGAAGACGAACAGATTCTGGAGTCTGATTTTTTACAGCAGCTAGATGTAGCTTGGCAAGTATGCGATCGCTTTGATTTACAAACAGAAATTTGGCGTGGTCGCATTTTACGCTCAGTCCGTGACCGAGAGAAGAAAAACGGAGACGGACGCGGTGCAGGTTTTCTCAAATGGCTCAAAGAACGGGAAATTAGTAAAACTCAAGCTTACAGTTGGATTCAACTCGCAAATAGTGCCGATACCTTAATTGAAGATGGCAAACTTGACCCCAGTAGTGTCAATAACTTTAGTAAACGGGCGTTTGTAGAAACAGCCAAAGCCGCTCCAGAAGTGCAACAGATGGTGAGTGAAGCCGCCCAAAAAGGCGATCGCATCACCCGCAGAGAAGTCCGTCAACTCACCGACGAATGGACAGCTATGTCCTCAGATTTGTTACCAGAGGAAGTTAGGGAAAAAGCCGCAGATAACACCTTGCCACCGCGCTATATTGCCCCTTTGGTCAAGGAAATGGAAAAACTGCCAGAATCACACCAAAAGGCATTACAAAGGGATATAGCTGCCAGTCCTGATGTTGATACTCTCAAACAGGCAACCACAGAAGCCCGTCAATTAGGAAAATATCTCAAATCTGCGGCACAAGTCCAAGCGTTGACAGAAGAAAATGTGGATATTGAAACAGCTTTAGAAGAAGCGCAAAGAATCGGCTGTTTGAGTATCGCTGCTGACTTGGTAAATCAAGCATCCCAGATGGAACAAGGTATAGCCAAGTTATATATGACTTGGAAAAAAATTAGTAATTTAGCAGATAGATTGTATGTTGATACTGGAGCGAGTACACCCAATCTGCGATCGCTCCTCACTTGCATAGAACCCCTTGGTGGTGAAATCATGGAACTGCAACTCAGTGGTGCGACTGAACACACCATTAGGTTACAGATTCAAGAGACAAATTAGTCATTTGTCATTTGTCATTTGTCATTTGTCATTGGTGATTGGGAAGTTGAGGAGAATAATTAACTCCTATTCCCAATTACGAATTACGAATTATAGAATTCTTCCATTATCTTCGCCAATTCCACATCTAAATTACTGATAGCATTACCGATGTCATGGGTAACAAGATTCACCCGGACGGTGTTGTAAACATTTAACCATTCGGGGTGATGTCCCATTGTTTCTGCGTGAACACCCACAGTCACCATCCAACCTAACGCAGTCGGGAAAGAGTTAAATTTGTATTCTTTATACAACTTACCTTCTTTAATTTGCCATCCAGGTAAACTACTCAGGGCTTGTTGTAGTTCTATTTCACTGAGCTTATGTCCTGTCATCGGTGACTGCACTCCTACTAATTTATGTAGATATTTTATGTAGATATCACTTCATAGTAACAAGTTTACTAAACTGGGGTTTGTTAACAGATATATATACACTCAGATACAGGTAACATTTTTACTACTTGCTATTTATAAATCACAGAGAAAACACATAGAATAGATTAGTGTGCGATAATTGCTCTCCATAAAATTCAACTTATTGATCTACCTGTTGCTGGATACGCCTTTGACTCAATTTGTGATAGCTTCTGTCACAGATTGAAAATAACAAACTAAGATAATAGACAAGACCAGCCTTATAGCTATCTGCCTTTGTTGAGCAGATGAATACGCTTTTATACTGTATTTCCATAATTTATCAACTAGTACCACACGCTAGTCTGTCAAATAATTGACATAATTTTTAATCTAAAAAAGTCTGTACCCCTCCGGTAAAGCAAGCGTTCGACTGAGCTTACGCCGAAGTCTACGCGCAGCGTCTGTATACGACACGCTCCACGAAAGTAGAAAATCCGGCTGATTTAAACACAAAAACAAACCTAAAATCGTTTGACTGATTTGTACGAAGACTTGTTGTTCTCTTCAAGACGCTATGCGAATCGGTAGCATCCCGTCAGGAAGTGTCACAAAGAAGTCCAAAATCCAAAATTATTTGCCGGGTGAATCACACAAAGAACTAATTTTATATGAACGATAAACAGTCTTCTGAACCAACTCAGTCAAATACCACAGATGTTGAAATAGGGGAAGAAAAACAGCAGACTCAAAGCCATAAAATATTTCCAATTGTCGGGATTATAGCCTCTGCGGGGGGATTAGAAGCATTCACCCAGCTGCTAGAGCATTTACCAATTGATACAGGAATGGCATTTGTACTGATTCAGCACTTAGACCCCAATCATCAGAGCTTACTGACTGAGATTCTAGCTAAGACAACTCAGATGCCTGTTCACGAAGCCCACTCTGGCATAACCATAGAACCGAACCAAGTCTATATTATCCCCCCGAATGCGAAAATGACCCTGGAGCAAGGGATATTAAAACTCGTACCCCGTGAGAAAGTTGAAGGGAGATATAGGCCAGGTGATGCCTTTTTAAATTCATTGGCAGCAGAGCAGGGAAACAAAGCAATTAGTGTTATCCTCTCTGGAAGTGATGCAGACGGCACAATGGGAACACAGGCAATTAAGGCAGCTGGCGGTATTACCTTTGCTCAGTCTGAAACATCGGCTCAATTTCGGGAAATGCCCAGTATTGCCATTGCCACAGGTCATGTAGACTTTATCTTGTCACCACAAGAAATCGCCAAAGAACTGGCAAAAATTGCTCTTCATCCCAACTTTACCCGGTCGGTTCTTTCACCAATAGTCCAGCCACTTATCGAAAGTCAGGATGCCCTGCTGACAATCTTTACGTTACTGCAAACTGCAACCGGAGTTGACTTTAGCCGCTACAAGCAAACTACCTTAAAACGGCGACTTGATCGACGGATGATGCTGTACAATCTGGAACGGCTGGAGGATTACGTCGAGTATCTCCAAAACCATCCGGCTGAAGTACAGGCTTTATACCACGAGATTCTCATCAATGTCACCAGTTTTTTTCGTGACAGTAATGCTTACCAAGCCTTAAAGGAGAGAGTATTTCCGAGTATTGTTAAGGGTAAGTCATCGCAGTTGCCAATTCGGATTTGGGTGACAGGATGTGCTACTGGTCAGGAAGTTTACTCCATTGCCATTTGCTTATTAGAGTTTTTGGAAGATGTCATTTCCAAACCTGCTATCCAAATTTTTGCTACAGATATTAATGAAATAGGAATTGAAAAAGCCAGGTCAGGTATTTATAAGCAGAACGAAATAACGGATATTTCACCAGAAAGGCTCAGACGCTTTTTTATCGAAGTAGAGGGTGGATATCAAATCAGCAAATCAATTCGTGAACAGTGTATTTTTGCTAGACAAAACTTGATCAGTGATCCACCATTTTCTAATCTGGATCTGATTACTTGTCGAAATCTGCTGATTTATTTAGATTCTGGTTTACAAAAGCAGTTGATGACAATTTTCCATTACAGTCTCAAGCCCACAGGGTTTTTGATGTTAGGTAACTCAGAGAGTGCGGGAGAATTCTCAGACTTATTTGCTTTAGTAGATAGAAAGCACAAAATTTATTCTAAAAAGTTAGTAGCTACTAATCTGAATTTTAACTTTTCCAGCGGACACTATCCCGTAGCGAGAGTAAACCTTGACAAGAAAATGAGTGAGAAGTCTTGGGATATTGATGATTTACACAAAGAAGCTGACCAACTTGTTTTAAATCGTTATGCTCCAGTTGGTGTTTTGATCAGCGACAATATGGACATTCTCCAATTTCGGGGAGATACCAGTTGTTATTTAAGACCTGCTCCAGGTCAGCCCAGCTTCAATTTGCTGAAAATGGCTCGAAAGGGCTTACTAGAAGAGTTGCGAACCGCAATTCATCAGTCCAAAAGGCTGAATGTTTCCGTAAGAAAGGAAAATTTACAGATTGATGGCAGTGAATCGCCCAGAAAAGTTAATGTTGAGGTGATTCCGGTCAAAACTCCCTTCGTCGTAGAAAGTCGCTACTTTCTTGTCTTATTTGAAGATGTACTTTCATTACCAGAGCAAACTGTTCTAACACCTGAAAATCAAGAACAGGCAAACATAGTTCCTGAAATATTTCGATTCAAACAGGAACTGGTAGCTGCTAAACAGGAGTTGGCGCTGACTCAAGAGTATTTAGAGTCGATGATTTTGGAGCAAGAAGCCACGACTCAAGACTTAAAAGTGGCAAATGAAGAAATTCTGTCGAGCAACGAAGAACTACAAAGCACTAATGAAGAGTTACAAACAGCAAAAGAAGAGGTTCAAGCAACCAATGAAGAACTAAAAACAACCAACGAAGAACTACACAGTCGGAATCTAGAATTACACCAGGTCAACAACGATCTGTTGAATTTGCTTAGTAGTGTGAATATTCCGATTTTAATCTTGGCAAATGATTTGCGAATTCGGCGCTTCACTCCCACAGCACAGCAACTCCTCAATTTGATTCCTACAGATGTGGGGCGACCATTTAGTGATATTCGCTCCACGATAAATGTTCCTAATTTAGAGTCCTTGCTCCTAGAAGTGATTGACACCCTGAATGTCAAAGAACTAGAAGTGCAAGACCAGCAAGGGCATTGGTATAATCTGCGAATTAGACCTTACAGGACTACAAGTAATCAAATTGATGGCGTGGTGATGGTATTGATGGATATTGATGTTATCAAACGCAGCGCCCAGCAGCTAGAGCAGTCCCGTAATTATGCTGAAGCAATTGTGGAAACTGTGCCACAGCCTTTAGTGGTGATTGATTCTAGTTTACGAGTTGTGACAGCCAATCAGGCTTTTTATCAAACGTTCCAAATTTCCTCAGCAAAAACAGAGCAGCAACTGATATTCGAGCTAGGAAACGGTCAGTGGAACATTCCCAATCTGATCATGCTTCTAGAAGAAATTTTCCTCAAAAATACTCGGCTTCACGACTTTGAGGTAGAGAGCGTCTTTGAGAAAATTGGGTACAGAATTATGCTGCTCAATGGCTGTAAAATTATTCAACAAGACAATGAACAGATGATTCTGCTGGCAATTCAGGATATTACTCAACAGAAACAGTTTGCCGCAGAACGCGCTCAGTTATTGTTTCAGGAGCAGTCAGCCCGCTTGCAAGCAGAGATATCTAACCGCGCCAAAGATGAGTTTTTATCTATTCTCTCCCATGAACTTCGCAACCCGCTGAATGCCATTTTGGGGTGGTCTCAGTTACTCCGTATGCAAAATCTTGAGGCAGATAAAATTTCTCTAGGACTTGAAGTTATCGAGCGCTGCGCTAGGGTACAAACCCAACTAATTGAGGATCTTCTAGACATCTCCCGCATTACGACTGGTAAACTCCGTCTGAACAATAGCCTCATTGATCTCGTCCCTGTGATTGGTTCATCTCTTGAAGTTGTGCGGTTGTCCGCAGAGGCTAAAAACATTCAGATTACATCCCAGATACAACCTGGAATTGGCAAAGTACTGGGTGATATAGACCGTTTGCAACAGATACTCTGGAATTTGTTTTCTAATGCTGTGAAATTTACTCCTGAAGGGGGACGTATTGAAGTCACACTGAAGCGTGTTGATTCCCAAGCCGAGATTCGAGTTAGTGACACGGGTATTGGTATCGCTAATGACTTTCTTCCTTATGTTTTTGAGCGTTTTCGTCAGGCTGATAGCACCAAAACTCGCGCCTATAATGGAATTGGGTTGGGATTATCAATTGTGCGTTATTTGGTCGAACTTCATGGTGGTACGGTTTATGCAGAAAGTCCGGGTGAGGGGCTAGGGACAACCATAATCGTTAGGCTACCGCTTTCTGCCACGATTCAGGAAAACTATTTGCCTGGTGATACTGAGAAGTTCCCATTAGCAGAAGGTCTGGAATCATCTGTTGATGGTCTGCCGTCACTGGAAGGTTTGCGTATACTCGTTGTGGATGATGAGGCGGATATGCGTGAATTATTGATGACGATGCTGAATAAATATGGGGCTGAGGTGACGATGGCCGCATCTGCTAAGGACGCGCTCTCAATACTCACAACTAATCCTGGTAGATATGATGTGCTGCTATCTGATATTGGGATGATCAACCAGGATGGCTATAGTTTAATCCGCCAGGTGCGATCGCTTAGTGCTGAAGCAGGAGGACAAATTCCCGCAGCCGCGCTGACTGGATATGTTCGTAATGAGGAATGCCAAGAAGCTTATTTGGCAGGTTTTCAAATGCATATGGCTAAACCCATTCAGCTAGATCAACTGGTAATCATGGTTGCAAATCTAGCTGGACGAGGTAACAGTGTGTGAAGGAGAGGTAAGAGGTACAAGGTCTATTAGTATCTCTTGCTTCTTCTGCGCCTGAATTTTCTGAGCAGTATTTTTAGATAACGAAAACTCAAATAACGTTTATACCTTTGGGCGACTTCTTTACCTACCAATAGCACACCCAACCAAAATATAACTTCAGCTAAAACCAATAATGCTGGTATTAATAAGGCTTTTTGAGCTACGGAAATTGGCAGAAATGGGATAATTATAGCGATCGCTAACCACGGAAAAAATGAAACAATAATTAAAACCAAACCCAGCTTTTGCATAATTCCTGTTTGTAACAGAATCTGAGTTTAGTGTTTTTATCTGTTTGACTGGAGTGGCTTATCCTACATTGTGGATTTTTTTTGTTTCGCGCAAAGACGCAGAGGCGCAAAGGAAAGAGCGCAAAGAATGGTTTATTTTATTTGCATAAAATCTCTGTGTAGTGAAATGTATAGAGTTACAATTGGGTAGTGATAGTGAACACATTATTTACCTATAATTTCGGACAACTTAGGGAATGGGAATTGGTGGATGGCTACAAAGCTCACCACTCGGACAGAAATAATTCTGCAATATCAAGGGACAGAAGAAAGTATCATTTTTGAGTTATATCGAGATGAGCTATTACCACCAAAGGAAGTAGAATTTTAATCATGGAATATCTACTTGATACTTGCGTAGTTAGTGATTTTGTTAAGGGAGAAGAAAGCACCCTCAAGAAATTAAAATCTATCTCTCCTTCGGATATTTTCATTTTATCAGGCAGAGCCTTCCAGACTTCATTCCCAGCCAGAGACAGGGAACGAGAAACAAGAAATTAATTTATTTGATTAAATATTTGCTCACAAATGCAGATGGAGTTAAACATTCAAACTCTCCTGTTTCCTGGGCTAAAATCCGAATTAACTTATGATTAGCAGAAACAAAACATTGAGAATTTCCTGCTTTTGCAGTCAAATAAACCCCTACATCTTCACGGGGAATAACTCCTTCTGCTTCCATTGTACCCAAGGCAGAATCATCTATTTGAACATAACGAACTTTTAAATTCTGCCAAATTAGTCCAATAATTTCACCCGCCCAGTCTTTATTTTTTAACCGTTTAGCAACTCTGGAAATTTGGTCAATTAACTCCTCAGAAATAACTACTTCAACTCCATCATTACCTTGAGTTTTCCACCCTAACCATTGCAGAATTTTCCCTTCATTACTCTCTAAATCAACTGCACCAATTAGATAAACATTAGTATCTAAAAAAATTAGCTTAGGAATAGTTTTCATTTTATTGAATCTTGTTGCTGTTGGCGTTCTGCCACTATTTCTCGTTTAACTTCTTGCACAAGATCGATAATTTTTTCTCTGGAATCATAGCCAGCATCAGTCAACGCCTGTTTTAATTCCTGTTCTAATTGTTTTGCTGACATCAGATGACGCTGTTGATGTTCACTGATGTTTGTCGAAAATTCAATGGTATCTGCGTCTGTTTCTGCAAATACAATAATCACTCGCACTGAACTAGGTAAATTACCTTCAATGGGATAATCTAAAGATAATTGACCTTGTGCATCAATTTTACCTGTGGCTTGGATTGCTTTCATAAAAGTTTTTAGTCTGATTTGATGAAGAATTTGATGACAATGGATATATTTTAACAAAGCTGTAAACTTTGAAAACATTATCCTTATTATCAATAATAACAATTAACCAATAACTAATTCTTAATCCCCGTCGCCGCAATACCGCGAATAAACTGCCTTTGTCCAATTAGAAATAACACCATGACTGGTACAGTAGAAATCGTCACTGCTGCCATCATCAACGGCCAATTATTGGTAAATTGTTCTTGAAATTCTGCTAATGCTAACTGCACTGTTCTTAATTCTGGGCGTGTAGTAAATACTAAAGGCTTAAATAAATCGTTCCATTCCCCAATAAAGGTGAACAAAAACAGCGTTACTAACGCTGGACGTGCTAAAGGTAACATGATGCGCCACAAAATTTGCAGTCGGTTCGCGCCATCAATGGCTGCTGCTTCTTCCAATTCTACGGGAATTGTCTGGAAATATTGACGTAACAGAAAAATGCCAAAGCCGTTTACCGCAGTTGGTAAAATCAAAGCCCAGTAGGTATTGATCATGTGTCCCCACTTCAAAACTAAAAAGATGGGAATCACTAATAACTGAAAGGGAATTACCAAAGTTGCTAGTACCACTAACAATAGCGCTTGTCTTCCCCGAAATTTCAGCCTGGCGAGGGCGTAACCTGCTAAAGCAGATGTGATAATTTGAAAAGCCGTAACTGCGATCGCTACCAAGGTAGAATTAGCAAATGCTAGTAAAAACTTCCCTCGTTCCCAAGCTTCGCGGTAATTAGCTAAAGTCCAGTTATTTTTTCCCAAAACTCCTGGAGTTGTACCCGCAGGTGAGAAGGAGGTGAGAAAGACCACAATCAAAGGCAGTAAAACGATAAATGCTCCTAGCACTAACACTACCAGACTCCACAAATTTGTATTTTTCAGATTCCAGTTTGGCTTGGACATCAGTTATGCCTCTAAAACAGTCATTTTTTAGTATTAGAGCATTACCTCTAGTAAAAACTCATCTAATCACCATAATTTCTTGTTAAGTTAAATTAAACCACAGTGATTATCATCCTTAATTCCTGGGGTAAGTTAGATTTTAGTATCAAATAATTCAGGGTTACGGAGTAAACATACCATGCAGCAGCTTGTTGAACAAATTGAAAAAATTGATTTCCAAAGCGAAAAATACAAAGACGCATATAGTCGTATTAATGCAATTGTGATTGAAGGGGAACAAGAAGCCCATGATAATTACATCCAACTGGCTGAACTGCTACCAGAAAGCAAAGAAGACCTAATTCGGTTATCGAAGATGGAAAGCCGCCACAAGAAAGGATTTGAGGCTTGTGGACGCAATTTGCAAGTTACACCAGATATGCAATTTGCTCAGGAGTTTTTCTCAGGACTGCACCAAAATTTTCAAACTGCGGCGGCAGAAGGTAAAGTTGTTACTTGCTTGCTGATTCAAGCTTTAATTATCGAATGTTTTGCGATCGCTGCATACAACATCTACATTCCTGTCGCTGATGATTTTGCCCGCAAAATTACTGAAGGTGTCGTTAAAGAAGAATACAGTCATCTTAATTTTGGCGAAGTTTGGCTCAAAGAAAACTTTGCAGAATCCAAAGCTGAATTAGAAACAGCTAACCGCCAAAATCTGCCCCTTGTCTGGAAAATGCTCAACCAAGTAGCAGATGATGCCCACGTCTTGGCAATGGAAAAAGAAGCCTTAGTAGAAGATTTCATGATTCAATACGGTGAAGCATTAAGTAACATCGGCTTCACAACGCGTGATATTATGCGTCTCTCAGCTTACGGACTCATACCTGTCTAAATATCCCCATAGGGGTGACTAACCTGTTACCCCTGATGAAAAAAATTAAGGTAGCATCTATTTTCCCAACCCAACCTACACCTCAAATCGGGAGTGTAATTACAAATTAAGAATTATTTGCACACTTTATGTAGTATTTTTAAGGATTAGACATCATAATCCTATCCCAACTTGGCATAGTTAGTATTGTTTGCGATTTCTGGAACAGTCTTTTAGTCAAAACTGTGAATCCAAAATCGTTCGACTGAGCGTCACCGCACTGATCTTGCCGTAAGTCCTACGGACAGGCTGCGCCAACACGTAGCGTCCCGCAGGGAAGTGTCACGCCGAAGTCCAAAATCTAAAATCCAAAATTGGTACTGCCCACAAATTCCACGCTTTTGACAGCACTCGCCTAATATATCACTACATGTTTGGTCTAATTGGACATCTGACTAGTTTAGAACACGCTCAATCCGTAGCTCAAGAATTGGGATACCCAGAATATGCCGATCAAGGGCTAGACTTTTGGTGTAGCGCCCCGCCGCAAATTGTCGATCACATTACCGTTACCAGTATCACGGGACAAAAAATTGAAGGCCGGTATGTAGAATCTTGCTTTTTGCCGGAAATGCTGGCAAATCGCCGTATTAAAGCTGCAACTCGCAAAATTCTCAACGCCATGGCCCATGCTCAAAAGCATGGCATTGATATCACGGCTTTAGGTGGGTTTTCTTCAATTATTTTTGAGAACTTTAATTTAGAGCAGTTTAGCCAAGTCCGAAACGTCAAATTAGAATTTGAACGCTTCACAACAGGAAATACCCATACAGCCTACATTATCTGTCGGCAGGTGGAAGAAGCTTCTAAGCAATTAGGAATAGAATTGTCGAAAGCAACTGTGGCTGTGTGTGGGGCTACAGGGGATATTGGTAGTGCAGTCACACGCTGGTTAGATAAAAAAACAGATGTCCAAGAATTACTCCTCATAGCCCGTAACCAAGAACGTCTCCAAGAACTACAAGCAGAACTGGGACGGGGTAAAATCATGGGTTTACAGGAGGCACTACCCCAAGCAGATATTGTAGTTTGGGTTGCTAGTATGCCTAAAGGTGTAGAAATTGACCCCACAGTATTGAAGCAACCTTGTTTGCTAATTGATGGTGGCTATCCGAAAAATTTAGGGATGAAAATTCAGCATCCTGGTGTGTATGTGTTAAATGGTGGAATTGTCGAGCATTCCCTAGATATTGACTGGAAAATTATGAAAATTGTCAATATGGATGTACCAGCACGTCAGTTGTTTGCTTGTTTTGCGGAATCAATGCTGCTGGAATTTGAGAAGTTATACACAAACTTTTCTTGGGGTCGCAATCAGATTACCGTAGATAAAATGGAGCAAATTGGTCGGGTGTCCATTAAACACGGTTTTAGACCATTGTTAGTTTAGGTAATGGGTGATGGGTAATAGGTAATAGCAATTAATGACTTTTTCCATAATCCCTGCCAATTACCAATTCTTAATCCTCAATTACCCATTACCAATTACCAATTACCAATTACCAATTACCAATCCCTAACTATGGCAATTACTGAGCGCAAACCACTACTGTTGGATTTTGAAAAGCCGTTAGCAGAACTGGCTACCCGGATTAACCAAATTCGGCAACTTGCAGAAGAAAATGGCGTTGATGTTTCTGGTCAAATTCGCCAACTAGAAACCAGGGCTATGCAATTGCGTGAGGAAATTTTTAGCAGTCTCACCCCATCTCAGAGGCTGCAAGTAGCTAGACATCCTCGCCGTCCCAGTACTCTAGATTACATTCAGGCAATCAGTGATGAATGGATGGAGTTACATGGCGATCGCTGTGGAGGTGATGATCCAGCTTTAGTTGGTGGTGTTGGTCGTCTGGGTGGACAACCTGTGGTGATGTTAGGGCATCAAAAAGGCCGGGATACCAAAGATAACGTCGCCCGGAATTTTGGTATGGCTGCACCTGGGGGCTATCGTAAAGCCTTGCGGTTAATGGAACACGCCAACAAGTTTAGTATGCCGATTGTGACATTTATCGACACTCCAGGAGCTTGGGCGGGTATAGAAGCCGAACATCAAGGACAAGGAGAAGCGATCGCTTACAACTTACGGCAAATGTTTTGCTTTGATGTGCCAATTCTCTGTACAGTCATTGGTGAAGGTGGTTCCGGTGGTGCTTTGGGTATTGGTGTGGGCGATCGCTTATTGATGTTTGAACACTCAGTTTACACCGTTGCTACCCCAGAAGCCTGTGCCGCTATTTTGTGGAAAGATGCCAGCAAAGCCCCTCAAGCAGCTGTGGCCTTAAAAATTATTTCCCATGACCTGAAAAACCTGGGCATTATCGACCAAATATTATCTGAACCCATCGGGGGCGCTCATTCTGACCCCTTGAGTGCAGCTACAACTCTCAAGCAAGCCTTGTTGGATAACTTGGATGAACTCAATCGCTTAACTGCGAGCGAACGCCGCCAACTCCGCTATGAGAAATTCCGCAAAATTGGTGTCTTTACCGAACTCGCTCACTAAAAATAATAGCTACAATACCATAGCACTACAGCAGTGCTATAATTGCCTAGGGCTGCTTAAAGATTTTTAACAATCTTATCAGCTATAGGCATTTGTGTTTGTGTGTTCAGCAAATGAACCCCATTTGATGGGCGAATTTGCCTAGTATTCAATAATTGGCTTTGAGTTTACAACCTGATTTTCCAGGAAGATATTTGTTGTCCTAACTGGGAAAACTAGCTGTAGGCAATATACCCATAATGGCAATGCATTATAGCACCTGTCATAAAAAACAATCGGATTTTTAGATTTATTTAATTTATGGGAGGCTGGTGTCTCACAACACTGCCAGAAAATGGGGAGATACCATGAGTTTTGAGCAGAAACGACGCGCTCTGATTACCGGAGCCAGCAGTGGAATTGGGAAAGCAACGGCTTTAGCCTTTGCAAAGGCGGGAATCGATGTCGCCTTAGTCAGCCGTTCTGAGGATAAATTGGCAGCGGTGGCACAAACAGCTATAGAAATCGGGGTGGAAGCAAAAGCCTTCACTATGGATTTAGCTTGTGTTTCCCAAGTAAAAACCAAAATCCAAGCGATCGCCCATGAGTTTGGCGACATAGATATTCTCGTCAACAATGCTGGTATGGGATACACCGCCAATTTGAGCGAAACCCCCTTAGAAGACTGGCAACAGGTGATTAACTTAAATCTCACTAGCGCCTTTATGTGCATGATGGGCATTTTGCCAGAAATGCGGCAACGGGGTACAGGCACAATTATCAATGTCGCTTCCATTGCTGCCAAACAAGCCTTTGCTGGTTGGGGAGCCTACTGTGTTAGCAAAGCTGGCTTACTAGCCCTTTCTCAAACCCTGGCTCAAGAAGAACGAGTCCACGGTATTCGTGTAACTGCTATTTGTCCAGGTTCGGTCAATACTGAAATTTGGGACACAGCAACAGTTAATGCTGACTTTGACCGTACAAAAATGTTAACCCCGGAAATTGTAGCTCAGACAATTCTCCACACTGTCTTACTCCCACAGCAAGCAGTTATTGAAGAATTAACTTTGATGTCGAATGCGGGTGTTCTCTAAATCGGTAATTGAGTCATTTATTTTTTCATGCCCAATTACCAATTACCAATTACCAATTACCATAATTCAATCATGACTATCGCTAGTTCTAACGGTTCCAATCGCTCGACATCTCCTTTGATTCCTGACTTAGAAGAAGCCATTAATCCCCGACCTGACCGTAATACTCATGATGGACGGCAACCCGATTTGCATCCGCCTACAGAGGAACATACCGAGCAAATGATGGAGGCCGTGCGGGCAATACTAGTAGGAGTTGGCGAAGATCCAGAACGCGAAGGACTCCTAAAAACACCCAAGCGCGTAGCCGAAGCCATGCAGTTTCTCACCAGTGGCTACAACCAATCTTTAGAAAAGCTCGTAAATGGTGCCATCTTTGACGAAGGTCATGACGAGATGGTGCTAGTTAGAGATATTAATTTCTTTAGTTTGTGTGAACATCATATGTTGCCATTTATGGGTAGAGCGCACGTTGCTTATATCCCTAATCAAAAAGTTGTGGGATTGAGTAAACTAGCCCGGATTGTAGAGATGTATTCCCGCCGCTTGCAAGTACAGGAAAGACTGACTCGGCAAATCGCTGAAGCAGTTCAGACAATTCTCGAACCTAAGGGTGTTGCAGTTGTTATGGAAGCCTCTCATATGTGCATGGTCATGAGAGGTGTGCAAAAGCCCGGTTCTTGGACAGTGACTAGTTCTATGGTGGGTGTATTCCAAGAAGAGCAAAAAACCCGCGAAGAATTCTTCAACTTAATTCGTCACCAAGCATCATTCTTTTAGGGACTGGGAAGAGGCAGGGGGGCAGGGAGCAGGGGGAGGGAAATTCGCTCTTTCTTATTTGTAACCTGTCACCTAATTCCCTAATCTTTGAAACAATAAAGCTACTTTGTCTAAGTCTTTATTACCTGGTGAACTTTCTACACCGCTTGATAAATCAATACCATTGGGTTTTACCTGACTTAACGCGTCCATAATATTATCTGGTGTAAGTCCTCCGGCTAAAAACCAAGGACAAGCCGGGCTAAATTCCTGTAGCATCTGCCAATCTAAGGTTTTACCTGTACCTCCTAACTGTTGAGGATGATAGGCATCAAGAAGTAGGGTATCTACATCTTTGGTGTAGTTAGCTGCTGTTTGTAGATGCTCTAGACTGCGAACTCTCATTGCTTTAATGATTTCTACCTGGGGTAGAGATTGACGTAATTGATGGCAAAATGCTGGAGATTCATCACCGTGTAACTGAACACCAGTCAAACCTGATGCCAAAACTGTTTGGCTGATGTTGGTAATGCTGGTGTTGGCAAAAACACCAATTCTGTCAATATTTCTAGGGAGTTGGGCGATCGCTATCTGAATTTGCTCTATGGTAACGTAGCGCGGTGAAGTCGGTACGCAAATAAAGCCTAGTGCTGTTGCACCCTGAGAAGCGATCGCTAGAGACTGCTCTGGTTGCGTGATGCCGCAAATTTTAACCCGCATTTAAAGAAAGAGAAATTAAAAATAATCACAAAAGTAACCTAAATTAGGCAAAAAAGTTTTGCTTTGTCCTACGGAATTTTATAATCTTGTAGGTTTACATTCATTTTTTCATTGTAGGAGAATACAACTTGATATCATCTATCTTACTAGCAGCAGCTGCATCAGTTCCCGCCACACCTGTGTGGAGTCCTACAGTGGGTATCATTATTAGTGCCAGCAGTCTAGTAGTACTTTTACTCAGTTTGGCAAGTAAAGCTCCTAAAGTTGGGCCACAAATGCCTTTACTGCCCATCACTGTTCCAGCTTTCATTGGTGCAATGGCTTTTGGTCATGTGATTGGTATTGGCATTGTTTTAGGACTGACTAACATTGGCCGTTTATAAGTTCTGGTTGAGATTCTCTTGTCATCAAGGGTAAAAATTGCGCGGTAGGTAAAAATCAAATTCCCTACCGCTTTTTTATACCAAACAGGGGCGTACTGTAATACGCCCCTATTATTTTGAATAATTCAATATTTCTAATTAAATTGTCTATTCTAGAAATTAGAGTAGCTCGCACCTGGGATAGCAAGCTGGTAAGAATTCAGGAGTCAGGAGTCAGGAGTCAGGAGAAGGAAGAAGGAAGAAGAATATTTTTCTCTTCTGTTAAGAGTTCCCTGCTATATCAAACATTCTGTATCCTGAATCCTTACCAAGCTGTAGGAGTGTATTGCAATACACCCTGACTATACATAAATTTTGTCCATAATTAATTTTAGGAAAAAGATAATGCAAACAAATTGGAAAATTGGCTCTTTATTTGGTATTCCTCTATTTTTAGACCCGTTCTGGTTTGTGATTCTGGGTTTAGCAACCCTGAATTTTGGAGTAGCTTACCAACGATGGGGGACTATCACAGGTTGGAGTGCTGGATTAGTTATGGCACTGTTGTTATTTACTTCCGTGCTATTACATGAGTTGGGTCATAGTTTGGTAGCACAGTCGCAAGGGATTAAAGTTAATTCAATTACTCTGTTTTTCTTTGGTGGGATTGCAGCGATAGAAGAGGAATCGAAAACGCCTGGTAAAGCGTTTCAAGTAGCGATCGCTGGGCCTGCGGTCAGTATAGTTCTATTTTTGCTACTGCGTCTAGGGTCGAATCTCATTCCTGATACCACAGTTTTGAATGTAATGGGGGGAGATTTAGCGAGAATTAACTTAGTTGTAGCTTTATTTAACTTGATTCCTGGTTTACCTCTAGATGGAGGACAGGTGTTAAAAGCAGCACTATGGAAAATAACAGGCGATCGCTTTCAAGCCGTACATTGGGCAGCCAGGGCTGGGCAGATTTTAGGTTATAGTGCGATCGCACTCGGATTTGTGATCGATTTCCTGACCAGGGAGTTATTAACAGGTTTGTGGATTGTGCTATTAGGTTGGTTTGCGATTCGCAATGCTAACAGCTATGACCGTGTAACTACATTACAAGAAACCCTACTCAAACTAGTAGCAGCTGATGCTATGACCCGTGATTTTCGGGTAGTTGATGCCAACCAAACAATACGAGAGTTTGCTGATTTATACCTTTTAGAAACATCTTCCCCCCAAATTTACTTTGCTGCTGCTGATGGACGTTACCGGGGTATGGTGACAGTTGAAGATTTGCGGACAACCGAAAGAAGTCAATGGGAAACCCACACTTTGGAAAGTATTGTCCATCCTCTCACAACCATACCCACTGTTACCGAGTCCACTTCCTTAGCCGAAGTAATTAACAAGCTAGAAAGTGAACAGTTAACTCGAATTACCGTACTCTCTCCCGCTGGTGCTGTAGCTGGTATCATCGACAGAGGAGATACGGTCAAGCGTTTAGCACAAAAGTTAAATTTGCGAATCACCGAAGCTGAAATCAAGCGCATTAAAGAAGAAAGTAGCTTTCCACCAGGTTTACAGCTGGGAGTAATAGCTAAGTCATTAGAAAGCATTAAAGATGAAGATAGTCAGATTCAATCTGTTACCTGACGCAAAACCATTCCTGTTTTCACAACTCCCACACCAGTGGCTTCTCCGACTAAACCCTTCCGATTTAGTAGTGTTACCTTTCCTGTGCCATTAACCACATTAAACACAGTTCCTTCATCAAGTGCAGCTAAATTTGCACCACCCAACCACAAACTCACCCGATTATCGGCAACTGCTGTAACGACTGCATTACCAGTTGGGGCAGGATTATTGACAAAAAACAGCGGTTGTGATTTGTAATTACTACCGGGTTTGATTTCATAACCAGGAGTTTGATTGAATTTCTTAGGAATTTGGGGCAGGATAGAAGCGATCGCACTATCAACAGTACTATCCTGCTGCCAAAGGTATTGGGTTAATAAATAAGTAAAAATACCAGCACGAAAACCATTAATATTCACTTCTCGCGCCAATTGTTGAGGATTAGTAGCTGCTAAAACCATACCTTTAGCAACCCCTGCACGATAACCCTTAACAAATGCCTCTGGCGACATCTTCAACCGTGACAACCACTTTTCCTGGTAAGTTTTTTCATCAGCAGAAACTAACACATTTTTGCCACCAGCACGGGATCTTACACGTCCATCTCGTGTTGCACCTCCAGAAAAACAACTATCTAACACCGCAGTCACGTTTTCTGTAGACAATGCAGACATCAATAAATATAGGGTATGTCCCATAATATCTTTAACTGTCCCCCCAGTATGAGGATATCCAGCCGGTAGAGAACTATCTACAGGGACAAAAGTACCATTAAGTCCCTCTTTGTTTTTTGCATCTACCGCAATGGGTTTAGGGTCAAAAATGCGTGAACCATGTCCCGAATAGTGATAAACAACCACATCTCCAGGCTTGGCTTGCTTAATTAAATGTTCTTCAAACGCTTCTAAAATACCTTGGCGATTCGCTTTTTCGTCCGGCAAAATAAAAATGTCTTGAGGATTAAAACCGAAGCGATGGATGAGGAGATGGCTTTGTAACTCCACATCATTAAGACACCCTTCTAAAGGTTGGGATGAATATTGATTGATCCCAACAAGTAAAGCAAGTTTGCGCGGAGTACTTTGAGCAAGGACTTTGCCATAGTTTTGCGCCTCCTCTAGAAATGATAGCTGGTTTAATCCCAGAGTAGCTAAGGCTGAACCAGCGAAATATAAGAAATGGCGACGAGAAATAGAAGACATAAGTAGCTAAAATAGGTTTTCTGGGGACTTTGAGGACAGTGGGGAGGATGAAGAGGAGAGAATTTATCTTGCTTCTGCCTCCTGTCACCCATTACCAATTAATTAACCTGACATTATGGTTTTTTCTGGTACAGGACTTACGCAAGATGTGACCGAAAACCTGATTCTTCCGTAGCGGTAATACCGCAACGGGCAAGCAAGCTACATGAATTACCGCTACTTTCGTTGTGTTGTGCATAAGTCCTATGGTAGCCAGGAGCAGCATCGTAGTAAAAGGTACGAATAGCACCTTCTTTAGAGACGAAAAAGTTCGCAAATGTTTCCCCATTTGTCAATGTGCAGTTTTTTTTGATCAAGCTGCGGAAATACTAGCGGTAATACGTTAGTCTGTTGAAAAACAGCAGCAACAGATTTTTTATAACTCTATGACTACCAAAACTCACCGTATCAATCCGCAGAATTGGTTGCAGAGTGTTAGCATCATTAACCGTGCCAATAAAATTTTAATGGGAATAGTTGCGGCTGTCCCTATGGCTTTAGCCTTACCCGCACAAGCTTTAGAAGTACAGATCATCCCTAACAAACCACGACTGGGAGATACTTTATCGGTAGTAATTGACTTAGAGAGTCAAGACAGGCCTGGTATTCCTACCGTAACAGTGGGAGAGAAAACATATCCAGCCTTTGAAATTTCTCCAAATAAGTACCGTTCTTTCATTCCTACCACTCCACTGGAAAAATCTGGAGTTAGAACAGTCACAATAGCGGGAGAAGGTCAGCGACAAAGGAACTTAGCCGTGTACGTAGGCGATCGCAAATTCCCCATCCAACGCATCACCTTACCCCCTGGAAAAGCTGGAGTCCAAGCCACAGAACTTGAACTCAACCGTGTTGCCGCTTTCAAAGCCCTGCAAACACCTCAAAAATACTGGAATGGTGTTTTCCTAAGACCAAATAAAGGCAGGATGACGACAATTTATGGTGTACGTCGCTACTATAATGGTAAATTTGCAAATGATTACTACCATCGTGGCTTAGACTACGCTGGTGCATCTGGTTCCGCTGTAATTGCTCCTGCTGCTGGACGGGTTGCTTTAGTAGGTACAGTATCCGCAGGTTTCCGAGTTCATGGTAACATAGTTGGCATTGACCACGGTCAAGGAGTAACCAGCGTTTTTATGCACCTAAGTCGCATTAATGTCAAAGAAGGTGATTTAGTAAAAGCTGGACAACTTATTGGTGGTGTAGGTTCAACAGGTGCTTCGACAGGGCCTCACTTACACTGGGGTTTATACGTTAATGGACAATCCATTGATCCACAATCCTGGAAAACTAAGGTGGTTGACTAGATAATTCGTAATTCATAATTCGTAATTAAAATCATAATTATGAATTATGAATATAGTGGTATGCACTTGAATGAAATACATCATATTCCCCTCTACGAAACAGCGGGGAGGGGTTTGGGGGTGGGGTTCTTGTATCTCACTCAACCAAGAATCGCTATATCGCTTAAATTTAATCGTGATAATTGATAATTATGAGTATTGAAAAAATTGTAGAACAAGCTCTGCTCGATGGTTATCTAACACCAGCAATGGAAGCCGAAGTAGGGCGAATTTGTGACAACGCCTCGGATCTTTCAATTGAAGAGTACATGGCGCTGGATCGACTCATGGGGTCATTGTTGACTGGTGAAGTAGTAGCAGTACCTCGCAAACAATTTATTAACGTCATGGAAGAATTGGTACTGACTGAGGTGATCGCTAAAGTAGCAGAAATTGAAGCCAGTTGTGAAAGTTCTCTGGATGTGGGGGATATCACAGCTTACGCCCTCAACCGTCTTCCACCCCTGTATGCGACGACAGAAGAAGGTGCAAAGTATCAGCGTAAACGCGCTAAGACAGAACTTTATGAATTTATTTCTCAGCAAGTAGGGGAAGCAATAGATCGTTACTTAGATCAACCAAATTTCTTTCCAGAACGTCAAGCCCTGAGCAAAAGCACTGGAAACGAAGTTTTGCATCAAGTCAGTACCTTACTCCAAGTTTACGCGCCTAATTTTGAGCAAAAATAACATCATTGGGCATTGGTCATTAGTTCTTGAAGAAAAACTAATGACTTTGCTCTGTTGCCGTTTCAGTTACGCACCAATACTGGTGTGCCTAGATTTACCTGGCTATATAACATTTTGACATCAGAATTACGCATTCTTAAGCAACCATGAGACACTGCTGCTCCTACTAAGTCGGTGTTAGGTGTGCCATGAAAGCCAATTTCGTTGCGTCCATCTGACCAAAAACCAATCCATCTGTCTCCCAAAGGACTATCAGTACCTGGTTCAAATACTTTGCCAGTAATGGGATGCCGCCAAATTGGATGGTGTTCCATGTGCATGACTTGAAAATCACCTGTGGGCGTTTCCCAGCCTTTTTTACCTACAGCAATAGGGTAACTAGCTATTACTTGATCATAGCGATAAACATAGACACGGCGATCGCTTAAATTAACTACCACTTGTGTCTGACTAGATCCTAGTCCTTGAACAGATTTGGCTTGAGCCACACCCGGAAAGAAAAAGCCTTTGGGACTGTTATTTGTTTTCTGATTTTCTCCTTTTACTGGAACTACCAACTTTGTCTTTTTGGGTGTATCCGCAGTATTAGCTACATCTTTGTTTCCTTTTCCCAATTTAGCCTTTGGCTTTGCAGGGGCTACAGATTCAGCTAAAGCAGGTTCCCCAATGCCAATGCCTTCAGAACGATTTTTATTAGAGTCGGTGCGGGGGGTAGAATTTTGCCTTAATGTAGTGGATGCAGACTGATTTAACTGTCCTGTCGTTTTCATAATGTGCCAATGGACAGCCAAAGATAAGATTGCTGTGCCAAAACAGAGGAACATCACCATCCGCGCTACAGATTCATTTCTTGCCATTGCCATCGCTTATTGTTGATCCCTGACATACCTGGCTGACCGTGAATGACTAATTGCCTGTTGTGAACAGCCAACTAGCAAAAAACTTATCAAAAATTTTCATTTTTCTCATGCATTTGCCAATACTTCCATGATTTGTAAATACTGACTTTTGTCAAGCCCTAGTGGTCATTTGTAAATCTGAACACAATTTTCCCTATTATGGCTAATTCTCAAAAGAATTTGAAACCAGCCTTTTTTTTCTTCTAGCGACTCTCCCTAGTGCAAGGTGACAGAAATAACTACTCAGTTTTAAAAGCCGCAAAAGCTGATGAAACAAGAAATCTGTCTCTTTGCCTCCTGCAAGACTGTTTGCCTCCATAAATAATAAGGTTGGCTTCTACAAGAAAGGGTATCTTTTCTTATATTTCCGTGTTCCGGTCATAAATCCGTCACCTACCTCAGGAACTTCTGACAAATGATCAAGTCTAATAGAAGGGGATGAATTAACGCCAGTACGATCTATGAGTCAATCGATTACTGTATCCTGGTCAACTGTTGATGCAACTTATTCGGAAGCATCGGTGCAAGTTGACAAACTCTCAAATCACGATCTCATTTTGCGCTGTCAAGCAGGATTGCGTCCAGAGCGCGCTGCCTTTGGAGAACTGTTACGACGCTATCAGACTCAGGTCGATAGGGTGTTATACCATCTAGCTCCTGATTGGTCTGACAGAGCCGATTTAGCTCAAGAAGTTTGGATTCGTGTGTATCGGAATATTAACCGATTACAAGAACCTGCCAAATTTCGAGGCTGGTTAAGCCGGATTGCCACCAACTTGTTTTATGACGAGTTGCGTAAACGTAAGCGATTTGTTAGTCCCCTATCACTAGATGCTCCCCGCTCGGTAGAAGACGGTGAGATGGATTGGGAAATTGCTGGCGATACACCCGGCCCTGAGGAAGAACTGACAACTAGAGAATTTTACGAACAACTGCGAGAAGCGATCGCTGATTTGCCAGAGGTGTTCCGTACTACTATTGTCTTAAGAGAAATTGAAGGGATGGCATATGAAGAAATTGCCGAAATCACCGGAGTTTCCTTAGGAACTGTAAAGTCGAGAATAGCTAGAGCTAGATCCAGATTGCAAACCCAGTTGCAAATTTATCTAGATAACTAAAATTACAATATCTTTCCTCAGTTCAAAGGCAGAATTTAAGAAATATTAAGAATCTCAGAAAAATACACATTTTTTCTGTCATTTAGGAGCAAAATTGCTTAAATTCCCAAATTTATTCGCTGTGTTTTCCCGTGTATGAATTGGTAAAAACGTTAAAATGAATACTGATTCTCAATTTTACGACCGTTCCCACTCACAACTTCCTTCGGATGTCTCAGATGGAATGGCTAATCATACCAATGAATCAACGGGTGCTATGGATATACAGAAGAGAGATAGCCTACGGCACAGCGAAGCTGACCGCTTCGAGTTATTGAGTGCTTACCTTGATGGCGAAGTTACAGCAGTTGAACGTAGGCAAGTAGAAGAATGGCTGGCAAATGATAACTCAGTTAAATGCTTGTATCAGCGACTATTAAAACTGAGACAAGGCTTAAAGACCATACCATTGCCAGAAGAGCAAAATTCAGCAGAGGAAACATTCCAGCAAGTCTGGAAACGCCTACGCTGCCGTTCTCAGTTAATTTGGATGGTAGGTAGTGCAGCCGCAGCTGCTTGTGTTATAGGGACGATATCTGGGTTAATTCCAGGTAGTGGCTCAAAAATGCAACTGGCACAACAGCAAATACAACCAATAGCTGCAACTACACAGCCAGCAGTTCCTACTTCACCGCTGATGGTAGCCTTAAACAACCCAGTCATTGAAATTCCCAAAACAGCAATAGCTTCCCCAAAAAAGCTAATTAATCAGTCCCAGACTCCGGTAAAAGACACAGAATTAGACATCAACTAATCAAGTGGCTTTCAGACTCCAATTGCCATCAAGTTGCGGATACCGCCTAGCTGGCAAATTTTCTCTAGTGTCATCAAATAGACCCAAGCCCAACCTAAAGAAAAGCCGTTTTGCTCAAAAATCTCTATAGATTGACGATTATAGAGATTTTCTGACATTGGTCTTGTGGACTGGTAATCTTCTAAATCATCCAGTGCCATTAAAATCTCAGAATCGGCAAGACAGAGTAAATAACCGTAAACTTTACCATCTCCTAAAGTCATCGCTAGATAACCCATTGGCAAAGTAAATAATTTACCTGATGCGATAGCTGCACTCGCCGTAGGCATCGCTCTTTAGACTTCTACTACTTTACCAGCACAGTATTTTTGATAATTAGCTTCACCCAGCTTGAGAGTACCGTACACAAAAACCCGCACTCCTCCAGAAAAATTTACAGAAAAATCTATATTTAATTTAGCCATTACTGTTTTTAACCATCTGATGTCTATGCCTAGCATCTACAATATGGAATACAAATCCAATTAGGAGAAATTTTAGTGGAGTCCCGCCCCAAAACATCATACAACCCAGCCGCAATTGAGGAAAAATGGCAACAAATATGGTCAGAACTTGGCTTAGATAAAACACCTCAAGATCAAAACAAGCCAAAGTTCTATGCTTTATCCATGTTCCCTTACCCATCCGGTAGTCTACACATGGGTCACGTCCGTAACTATACAATTACAGATGTAATTGCCCGCCTCAAGCGAATGCAAGGGTATCGGGTACTGCACCCAATGGGTTGGGATGCTTTTGGATTACCAGCAGAAAACGCAGCTATTGATAGAGGCGTACCTCCTGCCAAATGGACATATCAAAATATCGACCAGATGCGGCAACAATTACAGCGTCTGGGTTTATCCTTAGATTGGGAATGTGAAGTTGCTACCTGTTCCCCAGATTATTACAAATGGACACAGTGGATTTTTCTGCAATTTTTACAAGCTGGTTTAGCTTATCAAAGAGAAGCAGCAGTTAACTGGGACCCCATTGACCAAACCGTATTAGCCAATGAACAAGTTGATAACGAAGGACGTTCTTGGCGCAGTGGTGCAATAGTAGAACGTAAATTATTGCGTCAATGGTTTTTTAAGATTACTGACTACGCCGAAGAATTATTAAATGACCTGGATAAACTCACAGGTTGGCCAGAACGAGTTAAATTAATGCAGGCCAACTGGATAGGCAAATCCACAGGTGCATATTTAGAATTTCCCATTGTTGGTTCAGAGGAAAAAATCGGCGTTTACACCACTCGTCCTGATACCGTTTATGGTGTTAGCTACGTTGTATTAGCCCCAGAACATCCCTTAACTCAAGTTGTCACCACGTCAGAACAAAAAGCAGCAGTAGAAGCCTTTATTAAGGAAGTTTCCAACCAAAGCGAGTTAGAACGGACTGCGGAAGATAAACCAAAACGCGGTATTCCTACAGGAGGGAAAGTTATTAATCCCTTCACTGGGGAAGAAGTACCCATTTGGATAGCTGATTATGTTCTCTATGAATATGGTACAGGTGCGGTGATGGGTGTACCTGCCCATGATGTGCGAGATTTCAAATTTGCAAAAGAACAGAATTTAGCTATCAAAGTTGTAATTGTCCCGGAAGTTGGTGCAGAAGAAACTTTAAAAACAGCTTATACAGAAGCGGGAATTTTAGTTAATTCCGGTGACTTCAATGGCATGAATTCTGTAGATGCTAAAAAAGCAATTATCGAATTTGCAGAAAAACAAAATTTTGGTAAATTAAGGATACAATATCGCCTCAGAGATTGGTTGATTTCTCGACAACGTTATTGGGGCGCACCTATTCCTGTTATTCACTGTCCTAATTGTGGGATTGTGCCAGTACCTGATAAAGATTTACCTGTACAATTACCAGAAGATATTGAATTAAGTGGCCGTGGTGGTTCACCTTTAGCACAATTAGAAAGTTGGGTAAATGTGCCTTGTCCAACTTGCGGTACTCCTGCAAAACGGGAAACCGACACAATGGATACTTTTATTGATTCTTCTTGGTATTTCTTACGTTATCCAGATGCGAAGAATGAAGAAAAGATTTTTGATTCCAATAAAGTAAATGATTGGATGCCTGTAGATCAATATGTGGGGGGAATTGAACACGCAATTTTACATTTGTTGTATTCGCGTTTCTTCACTAAGGTATTAAGAGATAGAGGTTTATTTAACTTTGATGAACCATTTCAACGCCTATTAACTCAGGGAATGGTACAGGGTTTAACTTACATGAACCCGAATAAAGGTGGTAAGGATAAATGGATTCCTTCTCATTTAGTTGATGCTAATAATCCTGTAGATCCGCAAACAGGAGAGCCTTTACAACGTCTCTATGCTACCATGTCCAAATCTAAAGGAAATGGTGTTGCACCGGAAGATGTGATTAATAAATATGGCATTGATACGGCGCGGATGTTCATTTTATTTAAAGCACCTCCTGAAAAAGATTTGGAATGGGATGAAGCTGATGTTGAGGGACAATTCCGCTTTTTAAATCGGGTTTGGCGGTTGGTTACTGATTATGCTGCTGCGGGAGTTTGTAAGCAAAAAGCCGAACTTGATAAATTAAGTAAAATCGAAAAAGATTTGCGGCGGGCAATTCATATTGCAATTCAAGCAATTACGGAAGATGTGGAAGATGAATATCAATTCAATACCGCAATTTCGGAATTGATGAAGTTAAGTAATGCGTTGACTGATGCTAATTGTAATAATTCCCCAATTTACGCAGAAGGGATTCTAACTTTGGTGATTATGTTAGCGCCTTTTGCACCGCATATTGGTGATGAATTATGGCATTTGTTGGGGAATAAAAATTCTGTGCATACCCAAACTTGGCCAAGTTTTGATCCTGCGGCTTTGATAGCTGATGAAATTACTTTGGTGATTCAAATTATGGGTAAAACTCGCGGTTCTATTCAAGTTCCTTCGCAGTTAGATAAGACTGGGTTGGAAAAATATGCCCGTGAGTCGGAAGTTGCACAGCGTTATATTGAAGGGAAGGAAATCAAGAAAGTGATTGTTGTTCCTGGTAAGTTGGTGAATTTCGTTTTGGGTTAGGTTTTGTTTCGCGCAAAGACGCAGAGGTGCAGAGAGTGTGTAGGGTGGGTTAGCGATTGTGTAACCCACCAATTATTTTTAGACTGTTAAAATGCTTTATGGTACAATGTGCCTGTAAAGTTAGACTACTGTATTAATTAATGTACCTACCAACCGCAGTTCCTCCAGAAAAATTCAATACCTGAGGATATGTACTCGAATCTAGGACAGCTTCAGGTGTTATAAGGCTAAGTGTTGAATTAAAGTGTCCAACACTTAAATCCCGTTCAATGATTTATACAGATAGATATAACAATGAAGAGTCAGCGAACTTTGCCAAACAGATAGAGCAAGAGTTAAAAGCGTCACTTGGAGATATTCCAAAACCAATTACGCCAGAAGAGTTTGCAGATTTAATGTCTCAGGAATGGGCTAAAACCTATATTCTAAAGGGTTATTATAAACCGTCTCTTGCGATTCAATTAATAGTTGGACCGTATGCTGATCAAGATTCATTACCATCTGAGGTCGTAAAAGCCATTGCTGATGAACTTGATACTACAGTAGACATAGCCTTACATTATGGAATAAAGGCTAAAACAGCTATCAATCAGGGACTGGTCTAAATCAGTTTGTAATTTGTAGGTTTGGTTAAATAAAATACAACCCAACTTATATATTATTTGTTGGTTGATGTTGAGTTTCGCTGCGTCAACCCAGCCTTATATTTTAGGAGGTATGTTAGAGCAAAGTGAAAATTAATAATTAAGAAAATATTCGGTAAAATAACTTATGCTACATTCATAATATATTGCTGATCAAATTTTTCTTTATAACAAAAATTAGGAATATGCCACTCAAATTTGAATTACTTTGCATTAACCAAGACCAACAAAAAAAAGTCAAATACACTAAGCCCAAATATCTTCTGTGGGATTTATTAATCACTGAAAATTTATGGAAGAGTGAACCAGTGATTTGCGAAGATTCTCTTGAACTCTCCGATAATGCTCAAAATATAAAATTATCTATTCAGCCTTTTGATATGAGTAAAATGGTTACAGGAGATCGTTCTTCATCTGCTTACTATATTATTGTTGAAGGTGATTTTGATCATCTTGAACCTTTCAGGATTAAACTTATTGATGAACTCAAAAATTCAGGGTTTAATTATAGACAAATATTGATAGATGATGTTTCTAATCAAATTGCTATTAATATATATCCTTTAATAAATAAGATTGAAACATTACTGAGAAAATATATTGTAAAATTTTTTATCACAAAAATTGGTACTGATTGGTGGCCAATTGTAGTTTCTAAAGACAATATAGAGAAAGCAAAAACTAAAAGAACAAATGAAACTGTTTTTACTAGCACATCAAAAATAATTGCTAATGTTACTTTATTACAGTTCGATCAATTAGGTAAGATTATTTATAGCCAATCATCAATATTTACAAAAATCGAAGATGTAATTTCTAAAATTAAATCAGCAGTAGATTTAGAAAGTTTAAAACAAGAAGTTGTAGAAGGAAACTATGCAAAATATTTCAAAGATACATTTGAACAAAATGATTTTCAAAAGAAGTGGGAGAAATTGACATTTATTAGAAACAAGGTTGCTCATAATAATTATTTTGTAAAGGAGGATTCTCACTTAGCAAAGGAACTTTGTGATGAATTGATGACAATAATCAATAATGCGGAAAGTACCATTGATGCTTTAACTTTGAGTATAGCAGATAAAGAAGCTTTGATTAAAGCCAGGAATGAAATTGAGCAAGAAGAACAAGAAGAGGAACAATCAGAACAGCAAGAGGTAAGAATTAGTGAAGATGTAGAAGAAGGTGATGAAAAATTAATAATTCCTCAAAATATTGTTAAGAAAAAAACATACTCTGCATTGAGCGAAGACCAATTAATTAACGAAATTAAAGAATGTTCAAAATTACCAAAATATAGTGAGTTCATTGGTTTAAAGTCTTTTATTAATTATTTGGAACAAAAAGGATATTCATTTAAGTCATCTCAGGCTCTAATTAACCTTTTAGCAGATAAAGGAAAAATCGAATTTTATCCAGTTCCCAATCCTTTCAGTGAAAATAACACAACTGCAATTAGGTTAATAGAATAACATTAGTTTGTAGGTTGGGTTAAATAAAATGCAACCCAACTTATGTATTATTGTTGATTAATGTTGGGTTTCCTTGCATCAACCCAACCTACTTAATAGTTTAATTGATAAATAACAGATATCCTTAATTAGCATTATGACTACAGTTGCTATTGTACCTACATCAAATGCCAGTGGAGAAAAGTCTTATCGCGCTATTGCTGGAGATAAACAGTCTGTTGGTAAAACTGCCGATCAAGCTTTAGATGCTTTGACTACACAGTTAGGTGAGGTTGAATTTCGGGCATTATTAATTATTGATAATTTTCATGCTGATCAATTTTTCACTAATGAGCAAAAACAACGTTTATCCGAACTAATGAGTATGTGGAGAACAGCACGAGATCAAGGACAAACACTTCCCTCAGAAATACAAATTGAATTAGATAATATTGTTAATGCTGAACTCAATGCTGCTACAGCCAGAACTGCGTCTTTAGCACAACAGTTGAGTCAATGAATCCATTTTATCATCTGGTAGCAGATCGCGCCTTTCATCGCTGTGAATATTGTCATGCACCTGAATTAGTATTTAATTTTCCGTTTGAAGTTGAACATATATTTCCTACTTCTCGTGGAGGTGTTAATGTTGAAATTAATTTAGCCCTTGCTTGTCGTTTAGCGTTTCTGACTTTATTCTTAATCACTAACTGGCATCAAAAATAAATTTAGAGAACAATTATCTTTAGAAATTGGTAAGTTTTATTCAAAACAGATTGTATTGTTGAAAATCATATTCCTTTTTTCTTTAAGAGTTTATACGAATTAATATAAGAATAAACAATTATGTAGGTTGGGTTAAATGAAATGCAACCCAACGCATTTATTATGATTGGTTGATGTTGGGTTTCCTGTCGTCAACCCAACCTACAAACTATAAGTGAGTGAGTAGTTCTTCAACCTGCTGTATATGGCAATGTCATACTAGTTTAGTAGCACTAATTTATGAGTAATGATAAATTAGTGCTGCTTCATTAAATTCTTACTAAACGATGTTGAAATCAAACTTGATAATCAGATCATTGTAATCAAAATCGCCTCCATTTGGTAGATCTTCAAAACCAAAGGTGTTATCTGCTAACAAGCGAATGTGGTCTACTCCATCGGAATTTACTCCTAAATAGGGGAAGTAAACTTGAGGATCATTACTGGTGTTGTTATCAGTTAGCTGGGATAGGGTGCCATTGATAATGATCATGGGGGCTAGTATTGAACCACCTGCAATCATGGCGCTGTCTGTAAATTGACCTTGGTTAGAAACAGCGAATTTGATTGTTTCACCAGTCTCTGCATCTTTAATCAGATTGTTGATTGCTGCTTGTAGGTAATTTGCTCTATTAGCTGAAGTTGCTTGTAATCCGCTAATTTCTCCTTGAGCATTATCTATTTCATAAAAGTAAACTTCGTTATTGTATGCGGCTTCCCGAAAGACAGAAAAATCTGCTTTTACCAGACCTGTTATATCTGTTAAATCAATTAGTTCTGCTTGGTTTTCCCCTTGTAGTGCTGTACCTAGAGTTAAGGAGTCATCAGTAGATTCAATCTTAACTTTTAGAGAGTTGAATTCTGTAATAGTGGTGCTTTCTTTCCAGGAAATAGTGAAACTGTCTTCTTCTTGTGTAATGATTTGGGTTGAGGAATCAGCAAATAAAATGTTGGTGGTTTGAGTGATTCCGGCTCTGAAGGAGTCGATTGTACCGTCTTTTACTAAAAAGAATTTCAAGTAATTACCAGAATCAAATTCTAGTAGGCGTGTTAAATCAACGGTATTAAACCCATTGGGAATATTGGTAATAGCAGAGAAAATACTTTTACCTTGGGTTTTAGCTCTTTCTAAAGCTGCTTCGTTGTAACCTTGTTGTCCTGGTGCAAGACCGTTAATTCTACCATCTGCATCGTCAACAATAAATACACCTAGTTCATTAACAAAACTAGAATTGCGTTCTATGAGAGTGGCTTTGAGTCTGACTGTATTACCAGTTCCTTTGATGTTAAAGATGCTGTTGTTAGTGATAACGGCTAGGGAAATATCGTCATCATTTATAGTTCCTTCGGCTGTACCATTTGTAGAACTAATAGTTGCACTGTTTGTAGCATTACTTAAGTTCACGGTGAACGTTTCATTTTCTTCCACTCGGAAATCTTCAGTGGTTGCTACTGTGAAGGTTTTCTGAGTTTCACCAACAGCAAAGGTGAGAGTTTCAGTTTTAGCGGTGAAATCACTAGTACTGCCTGTATCTCCTGTGCCTATAGATGTGGATACAGTTATGTTTTGGGAAGCCTGGGCATCTCCTGTGCGAGTGATGGTGAAAGCGATCGCATTTCCTTCTAATGCTGAAGCTGATGCGATCGCAAATACAGCTACTGCATCATCATTGGTAATAGTTCCTTGGGCTGTACCATTGGTAGAACTAATAACGGAACCGTTAGTAGAATTACTCAAGGTGACAGTGAAAGTTTCATCACCCTCAAACAATTCATCCTCATTGCTTTGAACGGTAAAGGTTTTCTGAGTCTCACCCTGAGCAAAAGTTAGAGTTTGAGTATTAGTGGTGAAGTCAGAAGTACTGGCTGTATCTCCTGTGGCTATAGATGTGGATACAGTGACGCTTTGGGAAACTTGGGCATCTCCTGTGCGAGTGATGGTGAAAGCGATCGCATTTCCTTCTAATGCTGAAGCTGATGCGATCGCAAATACAGCTACTGCATCATCATTGGTAATAGTTCCCTGGGCTGTACCATTGGTAGAACTAATAACGGCACCGTTGGTAGAATTACTCAAGGTGACAGTGAAGGTTTCATCACCCTCAAACAATTCATCCTCATCGGTTTGAACGGTAAAGGTTTTCTGAGTCTCACCCTGAGCAAAAGTTAGAGTTTGAGTATTAGTGGTGAAGTCAGAAGTGCTGGCTGTATCTCCTGTGGCTATAGATGTCGATACAGTCACACTTTGATGAGCTTGGGCATCTCCTGTGCGAGTGATGGTGAAGGAGATCGCATTTCCTTCTAATGCTGAAGCTGATGCGATCGCAAATATAGGGGCTGGATCATCATTGGTAATAGTTCCCTGGGCTGTAGCATTGGTAGAACTAATAACCGAACCGTTAGTAGAATTACTTAAAGTGACGGTGAAAGTTTCATCGCCCTCAAATAAGGCATCTTGAATTGTGTCAACAGTAAAGGTTTTGGTGGTTTCTCCTTGAGCAAAGGAGAGAGTTGCAGCTTTAGCAGTGAAATCACTATTGCTGGCTGTATCCCCTGTAGTCAGGGATGTAGATACAGTCACACTTTGGGCTGTCAGTATATCATTTGTACGAGTGATGGTGAAAGTAATAGAATTACCTTCAACTGCTGAAGTTTCAGTAATTGAGAAAACGTTAACTATAAAGTCGAAGTCATCTGATGTGAGAGTATCTTTATTGACATTTCTTAAAATGCCAAACTCTCTTTCAGAACCATCGATCAGAGCTTTGACAATTGTGTCATTCCCATCCTGCTCTAAGATGATGTCTTCAAAAGTCTGGACTTGAGGGATGCCAGCAATGACAACTTTATCTACACTTGTTGTAAAATCTAATACTTCTGCTGGTACATCAGGAACTGAACCATTACCAAAATAAAAGCGGTCTAATCCAGCACCGCCAGTCATTTGAGTTCCTTGTTTACCGGCGTATAGAGAATCATCTCCAGCATCGCCAAATAAGCGATCGCTCGCCAATGTCCCAATCAGAATATCATGACCTTCACCACCCTCTAGAGTGTTGTTGCCGGTTGGGCTAGATGTCTGAAGAAAATCATTTCCAATCCCACCTTTGAGGGTATTAAAGCTGCCTTCTATGATATGAAGCTCATCATCTCCAGCATCACCATTAAGTGTGTTATTGTTTCCTTCTACTACAAATAAGCGATCGTTGCCATTACCACCATTAAGCGTGTTATTGTTACCCTCTACTACACTAATAAAATCATTATCTTCTCCTCCATTAAGTGTATTATTGCCCAAAATACCTTCAGCATATAGGGTGTCCTCACCTTCAAAGCCAAAGACTTCATCACCCTGTTGAGCATATAATTCATCGTTATTGGCAGTACCGTTAATAATCATGATTACATTTTTACCTAAGTAGGTATTTCAATAAGTACAGTTAATACAATATTCTGAACAGGCCATTGCGTAGGCTTGTATGTCTTAAATAACACCCTCAAGCACAATGTTGTATATATTTGTTTTAAACTCAGTCCTTACCAAACCCGAAAAAATACAGTTCAGGGATTAGTATCTAAGGACTGACTAAATCAACACATTCTCAGTCTTTCCAGAATATTGATAATATAAATCTCATAAATTAATTAATTAATAATTATTAAAAGTTTATCAACCAATTAAGAATTAACTTGATTAGCAGTCAGTAGCCAGCAGTCACCTAAAACCTTGTTTTAGAATGAGTTTAAGGGTTTTGAATTGGGGAGACTTACACCAAAAGCGATAAATAATCAGCTTAAGATAAGTAGGTGAGTGTGAATATTTATCCTGAGGATAAGGCAAGAGGCATAAGGGAAGAGGGTTTAAGAAAATATATCTGTAAGCTAAAATCACTAAGCTTCCCGCATAGTCTAATGGTAATACTTGTCCGTTAAGGCGCAAAAGGTTCGCTGGTTAAAAATAAAATGATTAGGAAAAGACTATGGATAGCAACAACTGGTTAGAACAGCTGATGATGCTGGGTATTGGGACAACCTCTTTGGTAGCAGATAAACTACGGCAAGTCAGTGATGAACTCGTCAAGGATGGTAAGCTCAATCCTGAGCAAGCTAAAGCAGTCATGGACGACATTGTACAGCAGTTAAAATCAGATCAAGGTAACTGGGAAGTGCAAATGCAAAGACAAATGCGAAATATGATGCAGGATTTGGGAGTTGCACGTCAGTCAGAGGTGGATGAACTGCGAGGAAGAATTGATCGTTTAGAGCGTCAGGTGCGTGATTTAGAAAATAAGCTTTGGCGTTAAGATGTCTATTCTGATTTAAACTAAGTGATGTCCTGTTGGTAATAATCAAATTACCAAATTACCTATATAGGGAGGGATGATTTTGAAAGGAATTTTACTGAGCGTGGTATTCATGCTCGTGTGTGTTGCGGCTTTAGTTTTGGCGCAAGTTGGTGGTAAACAAGATACTGCTATTGCTGCTAAATTAACCCAAACACCGTCAGCAACCACTGTTGTAATTGCAGAAAACAATACTCTGATAGCGAGCAAGATTATGTCTGATGAGAAAGTCGTTACTACTCCCTCTGGACTGAAGTACGTTGAATTAGCACAGGGAAGTGGCGCAACTCCTGAAAAGGGAAAAACGGTTGTAGTTCACTATACTGGTACTTTGGAAGATGGGACTAAATTTGATAGTTCACGCGATCGCGGCCAACCCTTCAGTTTCAAAATTGGAGTCGGACAAGTAATTCAAGGTTGGGATGAAGGACTCAGCACTATGAAAGTAGGTGATCGTCGGAAGTTAATCATCCCCTCAGAGTTAGGTTATGGTTCTCGTGGTGCTGGTAATGTAATTCCACCCCATGCCACTCTGATTTTTGACGTGGAATTGTTGGATATCAAATAAAAATTGGTAATGGGTAATAGGAAAGTAAACTACCAATTACCCATTATTATTTTAATTACGAATTACGAATTACGAATTACGAATTATTTTAATAATTTGGTCTAGCTAAGTTTTTGAATTTTGTAAATTGTGGATCAAATAAAAGTTTAATAGTCCCAGTCGGTCCATTGCGGTGTTTAGCTACTATAACTTCTGTAATTCCGCGATCTGGGGTGTCTGGTGAGTAATATTCATCACGGTAAAGCATAATTACTAAATCCGCATCTTGTTCAATAGAATTGTGAACAATAATATTATTAGCAATAAAGTTATGTAAATAAGGAACTGTTAAATCGAATACTTCTTCTTCTCCATCCAATTCAATTGAAATAATTTCATCCCAATAGACATCACTATTACCAAGAGTAATCAATTTATTCAATTGAACAACATTGTCAACTTTTAAAGCTCTTTCTCGACTTAAATTTTCTTTGTAACGTGCAGAACCACAATAGGATATTCCCAAATCAGATTGTAGTTCTCGCGTCGTCATACCAATAGATGGAATTGTAGGTACAACGTGTGGGTTCCAAATATCTTTGGGGATTACATCTCTGTTGGTGTTAGGTAGATATCTTGGTAAACAAAGATGTTGTTTAGGACTTAACTCATCAAGTCTTTTCCAACCGTGAATTGTTAAAAATTTGTGATTACCTGTAGCTCTAATTTTTCGCCCTAATCGAGTTGTTAAGGTAAATACAGGTTTAATACCTGTAGAAAAGGCATTGCTAACAATTGCCCTTTCTAACTGCATTGTTTTTTCATTTAATGCCCAAACTGCAAAACCAGATTTACCAACTAATTCCCTAATTGGTACAGGTAAGCTAGTATCGGCTAATGTTACTAAGGTCTCTCCGGTTAAACAGCCCGATTCACGTAAATCAGATAACATCGGGCGTTTATTGGTACGGGCTTCTACGCCTCGACTTAACTGAGATAGGGCGATAACTGGGACAGATAACTCACGAGCTAAACCTTTGAGCGATCGCGTGATTCTCGATAACTCCTGTACCCGATTATCGCCTCCACCTTCCATCAATTGCAAGTAATCTATAACGATTAAACCCAGTTCTGTATTCTGTTCGGCTTGGAGTCGTCGCGCTTGACTCCGCATTTGTGTAACTGTAATATTCGCAGTATCGTCAATAAAAATAGGCATTTCCGAAAGCATCCCAATGGCACGGCTTAAAGGTTCCCACTGGGTTTGGCTAATGCGTCCACTCCGTAAATAACCACTTTCAATTCCCGCTTCACTAGCTAATAATCGCTGTACTAGCTGTTCTTTAGACATTTCTAAACTAAAAACAGCAACAGGTAATTTATACCCAGCCGCAATATTATGAGCTAGGTTAAGACAGAAGGCAGTATTGTGTACACAAACATCATTAGCAACAAAATTGTGTGTTTCTGGAATAGTTAAATCATAAACTTGCTTGTTACCTACTGCATCAATAGCAACGATTTCATCCCAATAGATATCACTATCTGCTAACTGTTGGAGTGGTAAATTATCTAAAGCAGTAGCTAAAATCCACAATCTTTCTCTGCTTAAAGATCGTTTACCGACGTGCATATTGCTATAGCCTTTAATTCCCGCACGGTAAGCTAAACTATTCCAAGATTCACTACCTTTGGCTGCGGCTATTTGTTCCCAAATATCTATAGGGATGAGGTCACAATTGGTTTGATATCGTTTTGCAGATATTGCTGCTATAACCTTTGCTAATGCCTCTTCTTTACCGAAAATACTAATTTCTGAAATAAAAGTCTTGATAGATAAGGCATCAGTAATATCTAATTGCCAAGCAGGTCTACGAGTATTATTGTATTTTACAGAGCGCTTTTTCAAGGTGGCAATAATGCCAAACCTTAATAACAGATGTTGAATCTGTCTTGCTAGTTTCTCGCTGACTGTTGCATAGCCTAACTGTGATTGTCCACTAGCCAGTAATGTAGCCCAGCCATCTGTAGCAAATAGACGGTTAAGGAATAAGGAAATTTGGGATTTTTCTAATTTAAAAATAATGGGTGGGATAGTTTTAGCATGAGCATTCTTACCCCATAATCCTAATTCTTCTAACCAAGTTACCAGTGAATTTTTACTAGACTGACTTATGCTATTGAATCCAAGAGGTGCAAATTCTTCTGACTCCACTTGCAGAAGTTTACACAATAATTCAAAAGTTTCAAAATTGGGTACACACGCTCCTTTCTGCCAAACACAAACCAAAGATGGACTGACTCCTAGTTCACAACTTAATTGTTTAGCAGATAAAGCCTGAGATTGAATTACAGATACTAGACGTTGAGCAAAAACTTGTTTTTGAACAGCTATAAATTCTAAATTTCCTCGAACACAAAGCGATGGTGTACGTTTCCCTTGGGAATCTTCCCATCTTACTGACAAACCACCAAAGTCAGTCACTGCTTGAGAAAAATCTGCTTGTAGTAATGGGTTGCTATTTGTAAATCTTGGAGTGCTATTAGTTAAACCGCCATCACCAATCAAGTAAGCTAATAACTTGACTTCGCACTCCCGGAGGGTTTCTTTACCAAAGACATCAATTTTACGAGGGACGGCAATTTTATCACCAATTTTCAGACTTTCTAGCCTTTGCCAGCCGTTAATAGTCAAATATGGGTGGGTAATGGTAGTTTCAATCGACCTACCCAAGCGAGTTGTTACCCGAAAAACAGGTTTGATACCGTCATCTACAAATGCAGATGGTTGGGTAAAGGCAAATTTCCAATTGTCGTTTAACGTCAATAAAGAACCTTGACGTTGATTGTACAATTCTTCAATTGTGGTAATTTGCCCATCAGCTAGGACTATTTCTGAGTCGTAACTCAGGCATTTTCCCATTGATGGCCTGCCAGCGATGATAATTAAATCAGAACGCTGAAAACCACTGGTCATGGCATCTAGATCATAAAAACCGCAGGGAATACCGGGTAATGCAATGCCTTGATGACGAGTTTCAATTTCTTGGAAGGCATTAATCAGAGTATCAGAAATGTGGACTAAACCTGATTGAGGACGTTCTTGAGTAACACCAAAAACTTTCTGTTCGGCTTGGTCGAGGACAATTGGTAATTCGGTTTCGGTTTCGTAACCAAGATGGACAACTTCATTACCAGCTTTAATTAATTGTCGTCGCAGGTATTTTTCTGTGACTAATCCTGCTAAGGCATCAATGTTGACTGCTGATACTGTGCGGTCTACTAAAGTGGCTAATTTGTTTCTGCCACCAATGCGGGTCAGCTTATCGTTATCAGTCAGCCAACTGGTGAGGGAAAGGAGGTCTGTGGGTTTATTTTGGGCATGGAGAGCGATCGCAGCTTGATAGATATCTCTATGGGCGCTAATATAAAATGCTTCGGGAGCCAAGCGATCGCGAATTCGACCTATTGCTTCTGGATCTAGTAAGATACCCCCCAAAATCGCTTCTTCTGCTTCAATGTTTTGGGGTGGTAAGCGATTGCTACCATCACCTTGAAAACTCAGTTCTTCAGCCATAAGCGATTCTGGATTTGTGAGCAGGGGCAAGTCAGTATAGAGCGATGAGTAACGAGTAATGAGTAGGAACGATAGTCAACCACTCGGTACTCGGTACTGGGTACTCAGCACTCTTTAGCTGGCAATAACTTCGATATTAATTTGCGCTGTTACTTCAGAATGCAGCTTAATCTCAGCTTTATAAGTACCGAGGTGGTTAATATCGGGGATGGTAATGCCACGACGATCAATTTCTTGACTAGTAGCTGCTAGAATTGCTTCTGCTACATCTTGGGTGGTAACAGTACCGAAAATAGCTTCATTTTCACCAACTGGTTTGGCAATTTTTAAGCTACCAACTTTTTCTAAAGTTGCTTTTTGTTCTAAAGCTTGTTGTTTAAGTTCTAATTGCCGTAGACGTTCTTGCTCACGACGACGTTCTACTTGCTTGAGAAGACCGGGGGTGGCATGATTTGCCTTTTTTTGAGGAATGAGGTAGTTACGAGCATAACCAGGAGCCACATCCACTAAGTCGCCGGATTTGCCGAGCTTATAAATATCCTGATTCAAAATTAACTGCACGCGTTTGGCCATTGTCTTTCGTTTTTCCTGTAAAATTTTTATTGACTTGGGTATCAGCAGGAGAGCTTACAAAATGGTAGCTTGATTCCCAGCGACTTTACATAGTTACCCCAAAGCCTACAGATCGTAGCGGAAAATAGGGGGCGATCGCAACTCTAATTTGCCAAAATCTACAATATCTGTTCCTACTATAGAGTTTCAGCAGTTACTAAAATCTTTAAAATTGGTCTTTCATACCTCTAATTCTGGCAAAGGTTTGCACTGGATCACTACTTTTTGCAGCTAATTGTAATGATGGTTGATCCCATCGCAAGAAGGGATTTGTCAGCTTTTCTATTCCTAGTACTGAAGGTACAGTCGGTTTTTGATGTTGACGCATAGCTGTTACTTCGGCAAAACGCCTTTGTAAATCTGGGTTTTCACCATCAACGGTGAGAGCAAATCGTAAATTATTCAAAGTGTATTCATGGGCGCACCAAACACGAGTATTATCAGGTAAATTACGGAGTTTACTCAGAGAATCTACCATTTGTGTTGGTGTACCTTCAAATAAGCGACCACAACCACCACCGAAGATGGTATCACCGCAGAATAATTCCCCTGTCTCATCTGCTGTGGTTGGGGGGAAGTAATAAGCGATGTGAGCGCGGGTATGTCCAGGGACAAAGAAAACTTCTGCGGTGCGATCGCTAAATTGGATGCGCTCGCCATCTTGTAAAAATACCTCCTGTCCAGGAATCCTCCCCCGATCTTTCTCCCCACCATAAACAACTACGTGGGGAAATTGTTGCATTAACTGCTGATTACCACCTACGTGATCATGATGGTGATGGGTGTTAAAAATTGCTACTAACTCCGCTTTAAGTTGCGCTAATTGCTGCAACACTGGTTGAGAATCTGCCGGATCGACTACTGCGGCAATGTTTTTTTTGCTATCATGTAGCAAAAATACATAATTGTCCGAAAGTGCTGCCAACTGTATGATTTGCATTACATTTGCCTCTATTTTCAGTAGAACACAAGTATTTAATATTTAAATCGTCCTCAGTAAAATACATAACTTCATAAAAAACTGCAAATAATTACTTAATACTTTAAATAAAAATCAAACCATACCTGGTATTATAATGTATAATTTTACATTATCTGTTCTGCACAACTATCCACAATAGCTGGAAAAATATTAATTATGTTAACTCTCGAAAAATCTAGGTTAAAAGAAGCGAAGTATTAACTCC
Organism: Anabaena sp. WFMT; assembly: GCF_051781005.1. Classification (NCBI taxonomy): domain Bacteria; kingdom Bacillati; phylum Cyanobacteriota; class Cyanophyceae; order Nostocales; family Nostocaceae; genus Anabaena; species Anabaena sp. WFMT. The sequence continues at coordinate 122,170 of NZ_JBPWOA010000018.1, forward strand.
AATGTTTTTGTTATTCACTTTTGGTATGATTTCATGATGATTACATCAGTGCCACAAAATTTGATTTTACATACATAGTTTAGATATAGCGTTTCTTAATCATATTAGGTATATCATAGCCTCCTCCCCGCTGTTTCGTGCAGGAGGTTGAATGTAGAGTTCTTGTATCTCACTCAACCGAGAAATGCTATCTTAATCAAGAATAACCTAAATTGCAACTACATACATTTTAATTGGAGTGATTCTAAGAGGATGTTTGAAAAGTCTACGGTTGTATCGAGATCCTCCCTAACAACTCTTTTTAAAGGAGGGAATAACAAACATAATCAAAGTCCTTCTTTCCAAAGAGAACCACTGCGTTGAGCGGGTTGCCCGACTTGTAGCAAGTCGCGTGCATAAAATTTTTAATATATTCAGCCACCACTTTTCAAACATCCTCTAATATAGAACAAAAACTCCACTCCCATGTGTTTAATTTTATCAATAGGACGAAGTTTTTTATTGGCACGAAGGCTGGAGTGAAAGTTTTTGAAAAGAGACACACTAAATAAATTAGTTTTCAACAAAATAAGGTTTTATGAGATCAGCAACTAAAGGATTTATTACAATTCTTACAGGACTTTACTCTTTTCAAGATTGCATACATTTTTTAGCAGCAGTGAGGAAGTTTCATCAAGAGCCAATCATTATTTTAATTGACCGTGTTCCTATAATTCTCCACCCTTTATTGACAGCGTTTAAAAATGTAACTTTAAAACCTGCACCTGCCCACGAAAACACAGTGTTGTCTTCACGATATGCCAAACTTGCTCTATACGAATCATCAGAATTTGAGCAAACAATCTATTTAGATTCAGATATTTGCCTACTTTCTGATATCAATGATGTATTTGAAGGTTTAGATGAATATGACTTTTTAATCACTGAAGATGTACAACCTGCTATTGCTAAAGCCACTAATTTATTGCGGGGGAATCAACTAGAAATTTTACCTCATGTATTAGAAATTTTACAAGCCGCAGGTTTACCATTAAAAGCTGACAGTATCCAATATAATGGGGGTTTTATAGCTTTTCGTAAAACCGAAAAAACCAAGATGTTTTTTGATGAATTTAAACAGTATTTTGAAATAGTTAAAAACAATCAAGATCAACTATTACTCAAAGATCAAGGTGCTTTTGCATCAGCTATAGCCTCAACCGAACCCAAAATAAAAATATTACCACCTACCTATAATTATATGAGTAAATGGCAAGATGCCTACCAGATTGATACACCAATCAAAGTTTTACATTGTACCTATCCTTACCGTCCTCAATACGCTAAAAATATTACTCGAAGTCTTTATACTAGAGTGTTTGACAAATTAGCTCAAGTCTTTATACCCAATCAATTGACCAATCCCTGGCGTAAAAAATAAACTATTTATTATTAGGAGGGATAATAACTCCTATATGGTTCGTATAATAATCAAAAACATCTAAAAATTTTGCAGTCAAAGGAGAAAATATCAAAATTGAAAATTTCTATATTAGTAAGTGATTTATCGAGTGCTGGAGCAGGACGATGGGGTGGTGGATCTGTCCGTTCTTTTCTGTTAGCTCAAGCACTGCAAAAACTTAATCATCAAGTAGAAATTTTAGGATTTGTCTTTGGACAAGAGGCCGCAGTGATTCCGAAATCAGAAATTATGATTAATCACTTTACTGGCTATAACTACCCAAAATTTCTGATCTCAGCTTCTCAGCTTTTGAAAAGACTTGATGGTGATATCATTTATGCTATGAGACCAAAACCTACAACTTTTGGGTTAGCATTACTGCAAAAATTAAAAACCAAACAACCAATAATTTTAGATATAGATGACTGGGAACTTAGTTGGTATGGTGGTGAAAAATGGCAATATAATTTCTCCTGGAAGCAAATTTATAGGGATATTTTTAAACCAGATGGAGCATTAAAAAATCCAGATCATCCGCTTTATTTACAAAAAATTGAAAGGATGACACACAAAGCTGATGCCATTACAATTCATACTAAATTTTTACAAGATAAATTTGGTGGAACATATATACCCAATGGCAAAGACACAGAACTGTTTAATCCCAATTATTATGATCCCGAAGCAAGTAGAAGCTATTATGGACTATCAGGTTATAAAATTTTAATGTTTCCTGGCGCACCTAGACCTTATAAAGGTGTTGAAGATGTATTAATGGCACTTGAAATTCTCAATGAACCAGATTTAAAACTAGTAATTGTGGGTGGTAGTCCTTATGATGATTATGATGCTCAACTCTCAGAAAAATGGGGACGTTGGATTATCAAACTCCCAAAATATCCATCTACAGAAATGCCTAAAATTGTGGCAGCAGCACACATAATTGTTGTACCACAAAGGGATACTCCCGCAGCTTTAGCTCAATTTCCCCTCAAGTTAACAGATGGCATGGCAATGGCTAAACCTATATTAGCAACCCGTGTGGGAGACATTCCTGAAATTTTAGGTGAAACAGGTTACTTAGTTGATTCTGAAGCACCTGCACAACTTGCTGAAAAAATCAAATTGATATTTGAGGATTTAGATACAGCTAATCAGCGTGCAGTTAAAGCAAGAGAAAGATGTGTAGAAAAATATAGTATCAACTCAATGTCCTCTGTTCTTGAGTCAGTCATCGCCAACTTATAAGTAGTTCTGAGAAATAATTAATTTTCTATGAATGATCATATATATTGTTGGTGTGAGAAATAACTTAATTTTCATGTTAATTAATTAAACCCAATGTCTACCAGAAAACTACTACTAAAATTTGCTAAACCTTATCCAGTATTGATTTTATCAACGATATTATTAGGATTTTCTGGAGCTTTATTTAATGGCGTTAGCACGGCTTTAATTGTGCCAGTTGTTTTAAAAATAGTAGGACAAGATATAGACTTTAAAGGCGCTCCTGGCATTCTCAAAATTCTCTTAAATCCATTTGATGGTGTGCCAGAAAATTACCGAATTGCAGTCATGGCTGTAGCAGTTATTGGCACAATTGCTTTAAAGAATTTATTTGCATACATTAGTTCATTAACATCTAGTTCTCTCACCCGGATGTTAACATCAGATATGCGAGAAGCTGGACTCAGTATTTTATTAAAAGTTGATATAGATTATTACACCAAGATGAAGGTTGGTGATTTAATGAACCGTCTGGGCGGAGAAATGAGTCGCGCCTCTAGTGCTATAAGTAATGTAGTCAAATTAACTACTCTGTCAATTACAATTTTAGTTTTTATTGGTTTATTATTGTCCATTTCGTGGCAATTAACAATTGCTGCGACAGCTTTAATGTTGGTAGTGACCTTGCTGAATCAGTACTTTATTAGCCGTTCCAAAAAATTTGGCAAACAACTCAGTGAGCTATCTAAAGCATATTCAATTGCTGTGTTAGAAACTTTGAACGGGATTAGGTTAGTCAAGTCAACAGGCAATGAAACAAGAGAATATCAACGCATTCAAAAACTGATTAAAGATCGTGAAAAAGCAGATTTTGACTCTCAGGCTAATTCACAAGTGATCGCTCCCTTAAGTGAATTTATGGGCATTACTTGTTTACTGATAATTGTTTTTTTGAGTAAAACTTTATTTGCTAACCAAATTACTGCCGTTTCTACCGTACTGCTGACATACTTATTAGTGCTATTGCGTTTACTACCATTAATTTCTCAATTAAATGGTCTGCGGAGCAATTTTGCCAGTACTGCTGCTAGCGTAGAGGTGGTAGGTGAATTTTTAAGGCTAGAAGATAAGCCATTTATGGGTAATGGTAAACTTCCTTATAAAAGTTTAGAAAAGGGAGTAAATTTTAAATCTATTTCTTTTGCATATACTGAAAATAAACAACAGGTATTGAAAGATGTCAATTTATCTTTACCTTGTGGCACAACTTTAGCATTGGTAGGTGGTTCTGGTGCTGGTAAATCGACATTGGCAGACCTTTTACCAAGATTTTATGATCCAACAAGTGGCTGTATTACTTTTGATGATGTAGATTTACGAGAGTTTGATTTAACTTCTGTGCGAAAACACATGGGAATTGTTAGTCAAGATACTTTTTTGTTTAATGATTCAGTACGGAATAACATTGCTTACGCTAGACCAGAAGCAACAGAAGAAGAAATCATCACAGCAGCACAGAAAGCCAATGCTTATGAATTTATTAGCAAATTACCACAGCAATTTGATACCCTGATAGGCGATCGCGGTGTGATGTTATCGGGTGGTCAAAGACAAAGACTAGCGATCGCACGCGCACTAGTTCAAAATCCAGAAATCCTCATCCTAGACGAAGCTACGAGCGCCTTAGATACTGTTTCCGAACGCTTGGTACAATCTGCACTCGATGAACTTAGTCAGAATCGCACCACCCTAGTCATTGCTCACCGTCTTTCCACAGTCCGTAAAGCCGATCAAATAGCCGTCCTAGATCAAGGTCGTGTTGTAGAAGTTGGAACCCATGAAGAACTGCTCAAAAAGGGTGGATACTATTCACAGCTATGTTCCATGCAATTCGCCAATAACTCTGACACTTCCAGTAAACGCAATCAAAGCTTACTCCGGATATCTTATGAAATTCGCACACAACTTAATTCCATGATTGGGTTAATGCGTTTATTACTTGATGATCTAGTAGATGATTCCCAAGAGCGTCAAGAATTACTAGAAGAATCTTACAAATCAGCATGGAGAATCATCAACACTGTTGATGTTTTCGATGATGTAATTAACAAACAAATCAAAGGACAGTTAGTCTCTATCGCCGAGCAGAACCGCAGTGGTATTACCACATATTATCAAAATTTTAGTTATCTCTTTGATGAATTTCGCTCCTCTCTTAATCCCATATTTGCCAGTCTCCGCACACTAGCTGATAATGTGGAAGAGCCAATGGAATTTCAAAATCAACTACTTAATGAAGCATATGAATCTGCTATTTATCTTCTGGGCAACCTAGAAAAATTTGAGGATAATATTAAAATATAAAACAATGAAAAACAATATTTTAGCTAAAAACTATATATTTTTTATTAACGAAGAATTACCCAAGCCAGAAGCTCACCTAGTTCAGTCTACTAACGCTGCAAATGGAGCAGCTAACTTAGATTATGCAACCGTACTAGTTTATCCTCAAAAAGGATTATCAGCTATAAATCCCTGGTATCTAGCTCGTCCTTTTCAACCTCAAAAAATCCCAGCCAAACTTGTTAATTACTACAATTTACAAGATAAATTAAAAGTTGCTCCCTTACCCATGCCTTGGCCAATTGACAATTGGCAAAGTAAAATTACTAATTCTAATACTATTGCCACCAAGTATTATTTACCTTTTCATATAAAATCAACAACCCAACTTGTTCATAGTCGTAACTGGAATTTTATCAAAGCCGCCATAAAAAATGGCATTCCGGCAATCTACGAACATCACCATCATGATCACAAAAAATTTGAACCGGAAATCGTCAAAAATCCTCTATTTCAAATTGCCATCACAGTAGTAGACACCATCCGTGAAACCATGATTGAAAATGGTATGCCACCAGAAAAAGTGATTACCCTACACAATGGTTTTAATCGCCTATTTATGGAAAGACAACCTGAAAAATCTAGATTGTGGCGTGAAAAATTATTACAAGACGGACGAACAAAATTGGTAGTCTATGCAGGAGCATTAAAGCAATTTAAAGGTATTGATATACTCATTGAGGTAGCTAAAGAAATGCCAAATGTGCAGTTTGCCTGTGCAGGTGGTAAACCAGCAGAAGTTGAACACTATCAACAATTAGCAAAAGACAAGCAAGTAGAAAATATTACTTTTTTAGGTTATATCTTGCATAATGAGTTATCATCTTTGCTACAAGCAGCAGATATCTTGGCTCATCCTCATTGTTTAGGAAAAGCCGCAACTTTTACATCCCCCTTAAAGTTATTTGACTATCTAGCCTCTGGCAATCCCGTTGTTGCTACCGAAATTCCCTCCTTAACTGAGTTTAAAAATACTCCGGCTATTGCTGCTTGGTGTGAACCAGATAACCCAACTAAATTTGCTGTTGCTCTGCAACAAGTATTAGCAACACATCCCAAAAAAATAGCTGGTTATCCAGAAATTATTGACTTTGTTAAGCAGTTCTCTTGGGAAAATCGCGCCGCCAAAATCCTCAGCCACATAGATCAATCCTTTCTACCGCAACTCATCCCCTAAACTAATTTTGATTAGCGACTAAATATGAAAACTGTAGGTATGATTAGCAGCTATCGCGCTCTAGAATCAAGAGCAGATTGGCTGTGGCAACAAACACCCCATCCCTTTGGTGTTTGGGAAAATATACAAATGCAAGCACTGGCAGAAAAACCAGATTTCCTGCTCATGTATCAGTTTGATTTTCCTCGACCGTCACCTCCTCCGTCATTATTAGACCGTTTACGGAAACAGCAACCAAAACCAGAATTAAATATTCATAATCTCTTACGTGATGTCAGTAAAGAGCAGATTATTTATTTATTGAGAGAACCACCTTTAGATGAAATTTTAGAAATTAATAAACGTAATTATCAACAAGCTGAAAATTATTGCGGTTATATTTCTGGACCTGATGATTTTGCCCCCATTCCCAATTATATGCCTGCCATTTGGTATCATTCCAATTCCTTTAAGGATTTAAATGAAATGCCATGTCCGCAAAAAGTATCTACCTGTAGTTGGATTACTTCCGGTATTAATCGCACAGCTAATCATCGGCAACGTCTCGATTTTTTGCAATCTTTAAAATCTAGCGGTATGCAAATTGATTTCTATGGACGTGGTTTAGAAAAATGGGTGAAAACGTCAGGAGAACTTGGTAATAAGTGGTACGGCATGGCACCATATTATTATAATTTAGCAATTGAAAACTATGCTGATAATAGTTGGTATGTAAGTGAGAAACTTTGGGATAGTTTATTAGCTTGGTGTTTACCAATTTACTATGGTGGGCAAGCAGCAGATAAATTATTACCACCAGGTAGCTTCTTAAGATTACCAAGTTTAGATGAAAAAGGAATTGCCTACATTCAAGAAATAACAGCTACTCCTGATGCTTGGTATGCTTCCAAAGATGCGATTGCTGAAGCCAGGCAAATTATTTTACACAAACTAAACTTACTCAATTGGTTATCAGAATTTGTCACTCAATTTTCTTAATTCAAATTGATAAATGTACATTTTTAGGATTTATATATGGATGGTATTTGTACACTTGCTAATGACCGAGTTTATGACCAACTCATTGCCTTAATTAACAGTATTGAAGCAATTTATGGTCAGACAATGCCTGTATGTATCTATCCTTATGATCACAATACAGAAAAAATTGCTGCTGAACTTGTCCACCGCCCTCATGTAACACTTTATGATCACCAAGATTCAATTCAAAAATGGGATAAATTTGTTAAAGATATTTGGGATACCCATCCTACAGCCCAAACACATTGGCAAAAACTAGGAACCGATCAATATCATCGACTCGGAACCCATCGACGTTACTGCGCTTTTGATGCCCCTTTCGACCGCTTTGTTTATATGGACGCTGATACTATATTAATGAGTCCATTAGATCATATTTTTACTCAGCTAAATCATCATGATTGGGTAGTATACGATTTTCAATTCAAAGATTTATCTCATGTTTACAGTTTATCATCAACCAAATTAAAAGAATTATTTAATCCAAAACGCTTGCAAACTGAAATATTTTGTTCTGGATTTTATGGTTCTAAAAAAGATATATTTCCTGAGCAAAATAGAGAAATGATCCTAGATTTTTTGCGTCAAGGAGAAGCAGAAGTTCTCTATGATATGGCTCCTGACCAAACAATTCTCAACTATATGGTCATGCGATTAGGGTTATCTAACTATAATTTTGCCCTGAAGTTACCTGCTGATAAAACTACTGGTTGTTCTGTAACCTCTTTACATTTTGAAAACCGAGATCAAATTCTCTATGACAAGGGTAATAGATTGACTTATTTGCATTATATTGGTTTATCTTCTAAATTATTCCATCGAGTTTGTACTGGAGAAAATATTGATTTTCCTTATCGAGATATTTTTCTGTACTATCGCTATTTGCATGAACCGGAACAGCGGCCAAAGTTCACAACTAAAGCTAAGGCTTATAACGCTATTCCCAGTTTAGGCACACGAATTTTAAACAAGTTGAAATTAGCTAAAAATTAGAGGTTTAATTGAATGAATAGGGGAATTTATATCATTGCTAATGATAAAGTGACAGATCAAGCGATCGCACTTTTGAATAGTATTCGGTTACATGATGCTGATACACCAGTAGTCATGATTCCTTATGATGATAATTATCATGCTATTGCTGATATTTTAGGTAAAAATTATGGTGTAAAAATCTACGAAGACCTAGATTTTATCGCTCGTCTTTCCCAAAGATTATACGAAACCTTTGGGGGACAGTTTTTTGCTCGTCCTAATCAATTTCGTAAACAAGCTTGCTGGTTTGGAGAATTTGATGAATTTTTGTATATTGATACTGACATTGTTGTCTTTGAAAAAATAATTGATAATCTCAACTATTTGAAAAATACTGATTTTATTTGTTGTGATTATCAACATTTAGGAGGAATTAAAAATGTTTTTAATTCCCAGGTATTAGAAGATAAAGTATTCACAAAGGATGAAGTTAAAGAAATTTTTAATGGTGGGTTTTGGGGTTCTAAGAAAAACTTAATTTCCGAAAATGATTTGTATGAAACATTTGCTGAATGTGCATCTCATCCAGAATATTTTGATTTCTCTGAAAAAACTTCTGACCAACCAATTATCAATTATATGCTACTTAAGCGTATTCCCCGTCGTTTTAACATCGTCCGTAGAGAAGGCAAAGCACCAGGAAATTGGGGGGGAACACCACATTTTCAGACCCAAGGTAATACGTTATTTGATCCAACAGTTAATCAACAGCTACAATATCTCCATTGGGCAGGAATTAAAATTCAACCTGGTTGTCCCTACTGGGAAACTTGGGAATATTATCGTAATTTGAATCCTGGTATACCTGCCGCTGCTATTCCCGCACCTGTGAAAAAAAGTCAGTGGCAGCAGACTGTTGACAATATTAAAAACCAAGTTAAACAACTGAGAAGTAAGTAACTATTTACAGCCAAAATCAAAAGATTGATCAAAAAATCTTTAGATATCCTCTAGCTACTTTAGAGGATATTTGAAAAGTAGTGACTGATGTATTAAAAACTTTAGATCCTCCTAAATCCTCTTTTTTAAGGAGGACTTTGAGCAGGTTATTCCCTTTTTAAGGGGGTTAGGAGGGATCTCAATACAAGCTTAGACTTTTCAAATATCCTCTTAGAAAGGTAGGAATTGTTATCAAATTCCCCCTTCATAACGGATATTTAGGGTGGATAATACTCTATTTTTAAGACCAAGAATCTAAATCTAAAGATTGCATTCCTTGGCTTTTAACATAATCTAGCAAACCTCCCAACTGCCACCAAACAAATAAACAAGTTAGCAAGCTCATTGGTAAACCCACACCTAAAGCTAGTCCAAAGGGAAAACCAAATATCTCTAAACCGGAAGAAAGAAATAAACAAATACCACCCGTAATACCAATAAATGGCACTAACAATTGTTTATAAAAGAAACGGGCATTAGTATTTTGTTCAGAAGACTTATCTTTAGACTTATCCTTTGGCCATTCTTGGATAATTACTTTTAATGTGCCAGAGAGTGCTAAACCAGAAGTTAAAGCGGTGAGAAAACCAATTAATAGTAAAACGTAAGGCGGTTGTAGAGGGTAATAGTACATCAAAACTCCTGATTTTTATTAAAATTCGTTTTTATTTACTGAGGGATTATTTTGGCAGAATAGCAGCTACACTTTCTCTAGAGAACTCTGTTAACAAGCCAACTGCTACATTTAATAACCGATTTGGTGGTAAGTCATCTTTGACTAAATTCCAGAGCCGTTGTACTTCTTCAGTATGCAAGCGGTCATCTTCGGTGATAGCAAGAACTAACTGACGACGGAGGAATTTACCTTCTTCAGATAGTAGAAATTGTAAGCCCATTTTTGCTGTAGGTAAAACATCAAATTCCTCATCGGTACGAGCAATGGAAATTAAGTTTTCTAACCTCTGCCACTGGAATTTACCATTTTTAAATAATACATTCAGTAACCGCCGTCTCAATGCGGGAGATTCTCCGGTGAGTAACCGTCTTGCTATGTAGGGATAGCCTATTTCAACGATTTTAAAATTGGGATTAAGGCTGAGAGCAATGCCTTCTTGTGTCACCAAGGAACGAATAATTAAAGCAAATTTGGCTGGTACTCGGAAAGGATATTCATACATCAATTCCGAAAATTCATCAGTAATAGTTTTGAAGTTAAAGTCCTTGACATTTTTGCCAATAGCATTCCCCAACACGGCTTCTAATGCTGGTACGATTGGGCAAATATTTGTATCTGGAGCTAAAAAGCCCAGTTTTACAAAGTCTTCAGCTAAGTCGGTGTAATCCTTATTGACCAGATGTACTAAGGCATCTACAAGTGATTCTTTGGTAGTTTCCTCTAATTGATCCATCATGCCAAAGTCAATGTAAGCCATGCGACCATCGGGGACAGCAAACAAATTACCTGGATGGGGATCGGCATGGAAAAAGCCATGTTCTAACAGCTGTTGTAATCCGGTAGTAACACCTATTTGGATGATTGTTTCTGGATCTAAACCTGCTTGGCGGATGCTTTGTGTATCAGTAAGCTTAAATCCGTTAATCCATTCTAGCGTTAAGACATGATTACTGGTATAACGCCAATAAATAGACGGAACTTTGACATGAGGATCATTATGGAAGTTATTCGCAAATTTTTCTGCGTTGCGACCTTCGTTGATGTAATCTATTTCTTCAAATAGTTTTGTGCCAAATTCATCCACAATTAATGTCAGGTCGTGACCGAGATTGAGAGGCAACCAAGGTGTTAGCCAACCTGCTGCCCAGCGCATTAAGTACAAGTCTTTTGTAATGACTGGACGTAGGTGCGGACGCTGCACTTTTACGGCTACTTCTTCACCACTGAGTAAGCGACCACGATAGACTTGACCTAAACTGGCTGCTGCTACGGGCTTGGGTGAGAGTTCCTTAAATATGTCCTGAATTGGTCGGTCTAGTTCAGTTTCAATAATGTGGTAAGCCAGGGCATTATCGAAGGGTGGTAACTGGTCTTGTAACTTTACCAGTTCTGCTAAAAAGTCTTTGCGGATTAAGTCAGGTCTGGTGGAGAGTGCTTGACCTACTTTAATAAATGTAGGGCCAAGGTGAGTGAGCAGTTCTCGCAACTGGGTAGCTCGTTTCCCTTTGTTCTGCTCAACTTGATTTTGCCATTCATCCCACTTGAGACCGAGTATAAATCCTGCAAAAGATAGGATGATTCTTAGCAGTCTGCCCCAAGCTAACCAGGGACGGTAACGGTAGTAACGAGCAATCGCGTCTGGATTATACTGCTTTAGTTGAGCAGGTTGATACTGACCCACGCCTTTATTTGCCTCTTCAACTGGGAATTTTACGATAGATAATTGGTTGACAAAGTGTTTAGCTTTGTCTATTGACAGATACTATGTCAGGCTCAAGTAGCCTACTTCAACTGTCTAGAGTTGTTTATCTTTTTCTTAATTATACTTTATAAAAGTACAAACATTTGTTCTCCAGCTGGAGTATTTTATATTTTCTTTAATTGTTGAGTTAACAAGGTTGAGATCCCCGAATCTCCAAGAGTCGGGAATCTGGTTGTTATTCAGGAATAATTGAGGATATTGAGTTTACTTTGATTTGGCCTCTAAAGTTTCCAAGCGGCTTTTTAGTTCCTGATTTTGTTGTTTGAGTTGGTCGAGTTCTTCACGCATTTGACGCAAGCTTTTTTCTGGGCCAATATTCTTTTGGACTTTGGAAACTTCTTCTTCAGCATAACGACGAACACGCCCATCGGCTGTTTGATTAGCTAAAGATTGTAAAATAGCGATCGCTTTGGGAGTTTCCATTTGTCCTAATGCTGACACCACTGCCACCTGTGTCAAAAAGAACGTTTCTCTAGCTATTTCTGCCAATCGGTCTAAAATTCGTTCTAAATTAGCAGGAGTTTGACCAACAGAAATTTTGCCTAAAGCGCGAATTGTCGCCAGTCGTAACGGTTGGGGGATGCCCAGTTTGGTGTATTCAATCAGCAAATTCAAAGCCGTTTCAGAAGTTTTCAATTCAGCCAGTCCAGCAACTGCGCCACTCCTTACCACTTCATTCCAACCTGCCTTTTCTTCCAAAACAGATTTTAGCAGCTTGATAACCTTATCTTCATGGGGTTTATCTTCCAAATTAGCAGCCGCAATTGTGCCAATGGTACGACAAGCAGCAGCTTCCACATAGTAGCTGGCATCACCATCCTGCACAAAACCTTTCACCGCTTTATAACTAGTATGGGTTTTGATTTGAGACAAAGACTCTACCACAGCACGACGTACATAAGGACTTTGATCTTGCAAACCAGAAACTAAAGCATCAAAAGCTTGATCTAACTTAATTTCTGCTAACTGTTTAGCTACTTCTACACGCACACCCCAGAAGGAATCATTTTCTAAAGCTGCTGATAGTGCTTTTGCCGATTCTAATGCGCCTTTTTTAGCTAAAGCTTCAGCTGCATAGATGCGAGAAATGGGATTCGGGTCAAATTCTAACTGTGCTTTCAACTCTGGAACTGGATATTCTAAAGCTACAGTTTTCAGGTAATTATTACCCACATCAAAGCTGATAAAATCAGGCTTTTCTGTCAAGGGAAAGTAGAAACTTTGTTCTCGTTCATTCACACGCACAGTGAAACTTTTGAGTTCTAATTTTGGCTGAATATAACCAAAACCAATGGGAATTTTTAGATCAAATAAATCCTTCTTCCCATTATCGTCTGAACTGGCTTGGGTTTGAGTCACCGTCACCTTAGCTAAATTCGCATCCCCATCCCAAGAGTAAGCAACTTTAAAATCGGGATAACCACCGCGATAAACATACTGATCAAACAGAAAAGTGAGATTTCGTCCAGTTGCTTTTTCAATTGACCTTAATAAATCTACTGTTTCGACAGTTTGATGAGCATAATCATTAACAAAGGTTTGAATGGCTTGCCAAAATAATTCATCTCCCAATTCTGTGCGAATCATGTGATAAACACAAGATCCTTTTTCGTAAATATGGCGGTCATAAAGCTCAATTGCTTCCCGGTAAACATGAGTTACCATTGGCCGACGGTAGCGACTATTATCTTCGCTTAAATAACTCCGAGCTTCCAATAGGCGATAATAAGCTGCGTCTTGGATACCATATTCATGTTCTGTCCACATGACTTCAGAATAGGAAGCCATTCCTTCCTTAATCCAAGCGTGAGACCAATGTTTAATGACCAGCAAATCACCAAACCACTGGTGTGCGAGTTCATGGACAACTAAGCTTTCTGTATTGCGGTTATCTAATGTTGCCCGATTATCTAGTAAACAGCGATCGGTTAAGAGAGTGGTGGAGGTGTTTTCCATACCTCCAAAAATGAAGTCATCGACGCAGACCTGGGCATATTTGGGGAAAGGGTAGGAATAACCATACTTTTCGCTCAAAAAATCGATCATGCGGGGAGTTTTTTCCATGCTACGTTTAGCATCTGCTTCCCTGCCTTTTTCTACGTAGTAGGTGACAGGTTTCCCTTGCCACTGATCACGAATTTCAGCAAAGTCCCCTACTGCTAATGTCATCAAATAGGTAGGATGAACTTGCTGCTGTGACCAATGGTAAATTTTGTAATCACCATTTTCTGCGGTGTCAATTAATTCACCATTGGAAATAGCGATCAGATGTTTGGGGACACGAACTCGAATTTCTGAAGTTGATAATTGTCCAGGGTAGTCAAAACAGGGAAACCAAAAACGAGAATCTTCGTCTTCTCCTTGAGTCCAGACTTGGGTGGGTTTGTCTGGATAGTGTTTGTCTGGTTGAATAAAGTAGATTCCCCGTTGGGGTTTTTCCACCGAGTAAGCGATCGCAATCAACAATCTCTTACCGATCTGAGTTGGTTGAGACAGTTGAATTGCCAGCTTTTCTCCATCATATTCAAACTTTTGCGGTACTTCGTCTACCTGTACAGATTGGATATTCAGGTTTACAGCATCCAAGGTCAAACGCTCAATATTATTACGGATAGGCAACAATCTAATACTACAATTGCCATAGTAACTTTGCTTCGGGATATCCAAACTCAGGTCGAGAAAAATATGCTCAACCTGTCCGGGTTTGTCAGGGTTGTAGTGTGGTTTAGCCCCTGGCAACTCAAACGATTTGTGTCCGTTATTCTCTGTATCAAAATAATAATGCAACATTGATAATTACTGACCTTGTAATCCTGAAACTTTCATAAAAATACCGATAGCTACGCTTGCCGTCGGCATCGTAGATGCGTATCCTCAATCAACATGATTATTTGATGAGGATTTTTCTCTGGGATGGGATGATTGGTATTAACCTTCTCATTTTGCGCCCAAGTCTCGATGTTTTGATGTCATCTGAATATTTTGCACTTTTGCATCTTCGGGACAAGAGTTTCTTATCCCGCGCTGTGTTCACGTAGCGTGCCGTTAGGCGATCGATTTCCGTTAAGCACAAATACTATCGATCATTCTTCTAGCTTAGAATAGCTTGTGGCTAAGAGTCCGACTATTTTTTGGATATCAACTAAGATACCATTTGCGGATTGACTCCTGACTCTAGTGAAGTCTTTTTTAGAGCCACTACAAATTCTGCGTGTGTATAAACACTAATTTTATCAGTAAAAACCGCTAAATTAGTGGAAATCGGTGATAAAAATCCTAAATATTGACTATCACTGTTTTAACTGCCTGATAATAATTTATTTGCTCAAATATCTGCTCAAAAGAGGACAATAACAATGCCTGAAAGTAAATCAAAGTTTTTAGTTCCTGCTATTAGTACTGCTATAGTCGTGGCTGGAGGTATTGCAGTCTATATGTATTTGAAATCTCCTACTGGAGATAGTTCCAGTCCTCTTGGCAGTGCTAAAGTAGTACCTGCTAATGCCTTAATAGCAACTTATATCAATACAGATGATCAATCTTGGAATCAGTTACGGCAATTTGGTAATCCGCAAGCACAACAGTTAATAACAAAAAGTCTAGAAAATGTCAATAAAGAACTATTAAGTGATAGTAATATTTCTTACGAAACAGACATTAAGCCTTGGGTAGGTGGTGTGATGATTGCTGTATTACCACCTACTGCCCCCACACCTACTCAGCCAAATGCACCTATTAAGCCAAAACAGGAGCCAAATATCCTGTTAGTAGTAGGTATCAAGGATAAACTCAGTGCTTTGAATTTTTCTAAGAAATTGAAAGAGCAAAAAAATCTGCAAACTGAGGAATCAGACTATAAAGGTCAGAAAATTATTGCTAGTAAAAATAAGGGTAAATCGACATACACAACGGTTTTGAATAATAGCCAGTTGCTGTTAGCACCAGAAAAACAAGCTTTAGAAAAAGCTATTGACACTTATAAAGGTGAACCTTCTTTTGCGACTAAAGAAGGTGCAAGTAGCATTCTCTCCAAAGGTGTGGATATAAAAAACAGCCTTGCTCAAATTTATGTTCCTGACTACGCCAATATGGCACAGCAATTAACAGCATTAAGTCCTCAAGCTAGGCCATTACCTCCCCAAACCTTGGCACAACTTAAACAAGTAAAGTCGATGGTAGCGGGTATTGGTGTTGATGATGCAGGATTGCGGTTAAAAGCTGTAGTGAATTTAGATCCGCAACTGAGCAAATTTCAGTATCAAACGACTCCTGCGAAGATAGTGGGACAATTTCCTAGCGATACCTTTGCTTTAGTCACTGGACAGAATATTAATCGTAGTTGGCAAACTTTGGTAGAACAATCAAAAGATTATCCTGAACTGAAGCAAGTAGTTGAACAGACTCGCGGACAACTACAACAATTTGCCAATCTTGATTTAGATAAAGATATTTTTGGTTGGATGAATCAAGAATTTGCTTTGGGTGCGGTGAAATCGAGTCAAGGATGGTTAGCTAATGTAGGATTTGGGGGAGCGATCATATTTGATACGAGCGATCGCAAAACAGCCGAAGCTACCTTCACTAAATTAGATGATTTAGCCAAAAAGCAATCCCTCAACGTTGCTCAAAAAAGCATTGGTGGTAAAAATATCACAGAATGGCAAATACCCCAGCAAGGCGCTTTAGTAGCACATGGTTGGCTAGATCAGGACACCGTATTTCTTGCTATTGGTGGACCCGTTGGCGAAACCCTGGCAGATAAAAAAGGTCAATCCCTCGATAATACGGACACATTTAAATCCGTAACAGGTTCTTTGCAAAAACCCAACGCAGGCTATTTTTACTTAGATATGGACAACACCACGTCCCTGATTACTCGTTTTGCCACAGCAGGTCAACCTCTTCCTCCCGATGCTAGTGCTATCCTGAGTTCCATTCGTGGTATTGGTGTGACTGTGAATAGCCCTGATAAATCTACCAGTCAAATGGAAATGTTGTTGTCTCTAAAGCCTGCTACTGCAAAGTAAATTAAATTACTAGTAATAGGGCAATACACATCTCCAAACAAGGCGTAGGGATAATTCATCAATTGTCCCTACAAAGGATTTTTAACTATCAATACCTTTTCCTCCTTGCACCTGATTACATTTCTCTGGATCTAATGAGCAATTTGGGTTAATCACTTACTTCTCTGTGTGGATTTTTAGCCATTGTTCCAGGTCGGTAATATCCACAAAATCTAATAATGCTTCTCCGAGGTTTTCTAGTTGTTCTATGGTCAGCTTGCTGATATTTGCGATGTAATTACCGCTCGATTTCCCAAACCGTTTGGATAATATCCGCACCAGTAAGTTTGTTGCTTCTTCCTGCTTTGCTTCTTGATATACTCTTGTTTGCTTGATACCATTCACTAAAAATATCAGGTCTGTGTGCATTTTCTATAATTCTATGTGAGATTTGAGCCATTGTTCTAGGTCGTTAATATCCACAAAATCTAATAATGCTTCTCCGAGGTCTTCTAGTTGTTCTATGGTCAGCTTGCTGATATTTTCGATGTAATTACTGCTCAATTTTCCGAATCGCTTGGACAACAGACGCATAAGTAAAATCATCTCTCCATCTTGTCTACCTTCTTGTCTACCTTCTTGTCTACCTTCCTGTATACCTTCTTGCTTTGCTTCTTGATATACTCTTGTTTGCTTGATATCACTCACTAAAAACATCGCTTCAATCTCCTGACGGCTTAATTGCGAGAATTTGGACACCAAAACACTTTCCAGTAAATCTATAATACCTTTTCTTTCACTGTCGTTACTAATCTCTGTTTTTGTTCTTTGCATCAAGTTTTGAACTAATTCTGGTGCTTGGGTTTCTTTACTCAGAATTAATTCAATTAATCCCATTCCAATTGAACCTGGTGGAATTTCATCTAAATAAATGCGTTTGATGCGACCACTATTAACTAACTCTTGCTGGAAAGCAGTTAATATTTCTACATCTAGACTCCGTTTAGCAAACAAAGCTATAGCTTGCCAATCTTGCGGGGGTTTGTATTGATTGAGATAAATGTTGATTTCTGTAATTAATTCCCAGTAAAATTCTGGTTTGGGTTGAAATTGTACTTCGACAAAATAGATGGGTTTTTCCAAACTATTTGGCATGAAAATTCCATCAAATCGAAAGGCTTTTTCTTTGACTTCAACAGATGTGAAATTATAGCCTTCTGCATTTTCTGTGGGTTGACCTAGTAGTTCAAATAATAGCGTGTGAAAGGTGAGGAAGATTTGGTAAAATATTGTATCTGTGTGCATTATCTATAATTTTTATATCCCCTAATTACTTGTTAGTCTGGGATTTTAGGCATATTCACAAATACAATAAACTAAATTAGTTGAGCCAGTCAATGCTTTTAGCCGACTGTCTTTTATTTCTTCAACGGTAACAGGGGGACTGCTGTAAGGATTACCATTGCCTGTAACAGCGTTTACACCTTCTTTTGTGCGATCGCCTGGAGTGCTTGCGGTGACGATCCATAGTTCTTCGTCTTCCCAGTTTTTGTCTGTCATGTTACTTCCTCAAACCTGCTTGACAATTTTTGCACATCTTGTCTGAATCAGGATTTCCAGGATTTAAGGATGAACAGGATTAATATCATTACCAATTACCAATTACCAATTTTAACTGTGTGGGTAAGTATCAATCCCAAAAATCGACATTTAGCATTGCTTCTAAATCACGGCTAAACGGCCATGTCTCAGGAAATTCACACTGTGGATAACTCTTGCGAACAATTTTTAGAGCATTTGTATAAGCTTTATCAAATACTTGGCTAAAAAAGGGTTTTAGGCTAGGTGAGTCTGCGAATAAATCTTCTATACCAATCCTTTGCTTAACGATTGATTCCACCCAACCACGATAACAATCAGGCATATTGACATACTTCCGCTTCAGAATATGCTCTAAAAGTTCCCTGAGTCTACTTTCCAGTTCACGTTTATCCGATCGCCCCAAATCCTCTATCTCCTCAATCAGATTCTCAAAATCTAGACCCTCAATATCCCTATTCCGTAACTTATTGACGATATCTTCAATCCAAAGTATATAGTCTTGCTCATATAAAGATAGTGCAATCTGCTGTGTCATTGCTTTGTCTCCTTTGAGTGACCTAACTCAACCTTACAGCGAATTTTAATCTCTTTGCGCCTCTGCGTGAGATAAAAAATGTGAAAATATAAAAGCAGTTCCCCCAAAATTATCAATATGGCTCCATTACCAGATTATCGTCCCAAACAACTATCTGTTGGTCCTTTAGAAGCAGAAATTTTGAGTATTGTCTGGGAACTGAATTCAGCAACAGTTAAAGATGTACACGATCGCATTTTGGCTGATCCCAACCGAGAATTAGCTTATACTTCCGTTACTACTGTTCTCCGTCGTCTTACGGAAAAAGGTTGGTTAGCTTGCGATAAACAGGGTAAAGCATTCTATTGGCGGCCATTGCTAACCAAGCAACAAGCAGAGATGATTAAAGCTCATGAGCAATTGCAAAGATTCCTCGCAGTGGGTAATCCTGATGTAATTGCGGCCTTTGCTGATAGTTTAGATCAAGCTGCTAGTGACCAAATAGAAGCGATCGCTAAACGCATTCAAGCTGCACGGGAAGCCAGAGGAGAAAAATAGAATTATGCATCTACTCATTATTATCTCTGCTGTAACCATTGCTTGCTGGTTACGATACTCTGGCCATATACCCCAGGGTAATTGGAATTTGCGCTGGGAGCGATCGCTCTTTTTATTCCTCTTTCCCCCCTTACTCATTTTCATGACAGCAATGGCTGTAGTCTGCATGGGTACACAAGGGACAATGGGCGGAATGTATACTGGTTCCTTCAGTTATCTACTAGCATTAATTTTTCTCAGCTTTTTTAACATCTTGGGTATCAAACTAGCTTTCCAAGGCTGGAAATCCATTAAATCAGCCCGTGAATGTCCCCAAGTGAATCTCGCAGGTAAACAAGCCCGAATCCTGCCAACTAAAGCATTATTCGCCGGACAAATGGGTTTTTGGCAACCGGAACTAGTAGTTAGTCAAGGATTACTACAAACCCTCTCACCTGCCCATTTAGAAAGCGTTTTAGCCCACGAGCAAGGGCATTATCAGTATAGGGATACGTTCTGGTTCTTTTGGCTGGGTTGGATGCGTTCCTGCACCGCCTGGTTGCCCAATACAGAACCACTATGGCAAGAATTGTTAGTTTTGCGAGAATTACGGGCTGACAGTTACGCCGCATCCCAAGTAGATCCCTTGGTGTTAGCGGAATCATTGCTATTGGTAGTCAGTAACAACCCTATAACAGAAGAAGTTTGCTGTGCCGCTTTGGGTGCAGGCGATCGCTTGGAACAGAGAATAGAAGCTTTATTAACACCACCAGAAACAACTTCAGAAGCTCAATTACAATCCTGGCATATTTTTTTGTTGGCGTTTCTACCCTTACTAACAGTCGTTTTTCATACTTGAATTACAAAAAAAGGGAAGTAGGGAACAGGGAACAGGAAACAGAAGAGAAAAATATTCTCCATCCTTCTTTCTTCCTTCTTCCTTCATCCTGACTCCTGACTCCGAACTCCGAACTCCTGACTTACACATTTCCTGGTTTCATCGCTTGATCTGGTGGTAGGTTGATATTCGTTGCCAAACGCACTGTTTTTAATACCGCAATCGCCCACCAAGTGAGATCAATTTCCCACCAGCGCCAGCCACACTTGGCTACATGAGGATAAGCATGGTGATTGTTATGCCAGCCTTCGCCATAGGTGAGAATGGCAGCCCACCAAAGATTACGAGAATTATCATCGCTGGCAAATGTGCGGTATCCCCACATATGAGTAACCGAGTTAATTAGCCAGGTGGTATGCCAGAGAATAACTGACCTCAAAAACACGCCATAAATGACAAATGACCAGCCTCCCAGGGCATAGAGTAATAATGCAACGGGAATTTGCAGCAGTAAAAAGTAGCGATTTAGCCAGATGTAAAAGGGATCTCGTGCTAGGTCGGGAGCAAATCGTTGGTATAACTCATAATCGAAAAATTCGGAACGGGGATAAAAAATCCAAAGCATATGACTCCACCAAAAACCTTTACGGGCAGAGTAAGGATCTTTCTCTTCGTCTTCGGTGTAAGCATGATGCAACCGATGTCCAGCTACCCAGAAAATGGGGCCTCCTTGTATAGATAATGCACCTAAAATAGCGATCGCATATTCTAACCACTTGGGAACTCGAAAACTGCGATGACTCAACAAACGGTGATAACCTAAACAAACTCCAATGCTGCCAAATAGCCAGTGCAGAAACACAGTTACACCCACCGCAGCCCAGGAAAAATGCCAAGGAGCTAGTAGTGCGATCGCATGAATAGTACCAAAAAATGCTACAGACACCCAATGAAGGCGCAGAGGTTGGGCATTCCCTAATAGATTTGATGAATTCAACGTCACTAACACTCCTCAAAAATTCACAAAATTAGAGAACTAATCCAAATAACAAATTAGCTAAATGCTGTATTCCAGCTCTATAAAGCCATTTGCCCAATCTTGGGGCTTGAGAAAAACTTTGGTAAGCTGTGCTTCAGGGCTTCCTGCCTCTGGTTGATAGCCATATTCCCAGCGAGTCAAGGGTGGTAGAGACATTAAAATAGATTCCGCCCGGCCATTGGTTTGCAGTCCGAAAACTGTTCCCCGGTCATATACCAAGTTAAACTCCACGTAACGACCCCGACGGTATAATTGAAATTGACGCTGGCGATCGCTATATTCTATTTCTTGTCGCTTTTGGACTATGGGTAGATATGCTGGTAAAAATGCTTCACCGCAGTTTTTTACAAATGCAAACATATCTTCCCAGTTACGTGATACCGTTCCCACTTGCTGACTTGCCAGCGCTGCTTTAGTATCCAGTTGAGAACCTACATAAAGCCTACCACTAGCATCTTGATAGTCAAAGAAAATACCACCAATCCCACGTTGTTCTTGACGATGTTGTAAGTAGAAATATTCATCACACCAGTCTTTGAAAACCCGATAATATTCTGGATGGGAAGCATCACAAGCATTTTTTAAAGTTTGGTGAAAATGAACAGCATCTTCAGCAAAAGGATAGTAAGGCGTTAAATCAGCCCCACCACCAAACCACCAAATCGAACCGGCTTCAAAGTAGCGGTAGTTAAGATGTACCGTTGGTATGTATGGATTACGAGGATGTAACACCATCGAAGTTCCAGTTACAAAAAAGTCATTTCCAGCTGCTTCTGGGCGTTGAGTCAAAATTGCCGCAGGTAGACTATCTCCCCAAACTTCTGAAAAATTAACACCACCTTGTTCAAATATCCGCCCTTCTCGAATCACACGGGTGCGTCCTTGACCACCTTCGGCTCGTTCCCAAAGGTCTTCCCGAAAACAAGCTTCCCCATCTAATTGCTCTAGCCCAGCGCAGATTTGATCCTGTAAGTCTTGCATCAACTGCTTCACCCGCTGACGCGAATTCTCAGGTGGTGTATGGACTGAGTTAGCGAGAGGGGGAAGCAATATTGTTTGATTTGTTGATTCCCGCAGATGATTCTCTAAATGACGACCCATATTGAATACCTCTTAATTTTTGAGTAAAAGTGGCAATTCGCTTAACAACTATATAGCTATTAAACTAGCAAAAATATAAATGTTTCAAAACTTAATAAATTATCTCTGCCAACAATTTCCTTCCCTCTGTTGACTTTCTCCGCGATAGATGGATAAATCTAAACTTTGCTTAAGGATTGTAAAGGTTTCATATTCAGATTCCAGTTCAGGAATTACAGTTATCATAACTTGATAGCTATGTAAGTATTTAGCTTGTTAATAGAGGAATCATGGTAAATACCCTACCCCAGCCTGAAGTGAAGCCAGGAATTAAAGCGCCAGCTAAAGAAACCGTACTCACTCCTCGGTTTTACACCACAGACTTTGAAACTGCGGCTAGTTTGGATCTCTCAGCCCAAGAAAAAGAGTTGCAAGCCCTGTTGGCAGAAATGCGGGCTGACTACAACCGTCATCATTTTGTTCGCGATGAAGAGTTTGATCAGTCTTGGGAACATATTGACGGAGAAGCACGCCGAGCTTTTATTGAGTATTTGGAACGCTCATGCATTTCCGAGTTTTCTGGGTTTTTGCTGTTCAAGGAACTATCCCGGAAGCTAAAACAGCGTAGTCCCTTGCTGGCGGAAATATTTCAACTGATGGCGCGTGATGAAGCCCGTCATGCTGGATTTCTCAATAAAGCGATGGGCGATTTTAAACTCTCGCTAGACTTGGGTGAGGTAACTAAAATCCGCACCTATACATTTTTTCCTCTTGAGTGGGTGCTTTACACGGTCTATTTATCAGAAAAAATTGGTTACTGGCGTTACATTATTATTTATCACCATTTACAAAAGCATCCAGAACACCAGTTTTATCCCATCTTCCGCAAATTTGAGAGTTGGTGTCAAGACGAAAACCGACATGGGGATATATTCAAGGCATTATTGCAATGTCTGCCGACAAGCCGCTCCGCGTCTACGCAACCTCAACTCTGGAATAATTGGAGATCAAGGCTATTGAGTCGCTTTTTCCTATTATCAGTATTTGCTACCCACACTTTAACAGTTCACGAACGGGCTAGTTTTTACCACTTACTGGGACTTGAACCCAAAGAATTTGACCAGCAAGTAGTTCGCAATACCAATGAAACTGCTGGACGTGCTTTTCCAGTGATGTTAAATACCGAACATCCCCAGTTTTTCCCACGTCTGCAAAACTGCTCAAATTACAACTTGAAAATAGCAGAAATTTCACGCAGTTCTAGCAATAAAGTAGTGAAATTTATCCGCAAACTGCCTTTAATAACGGCAATTGTCTGGAATCTCCTACTTGTCTATTTAATTAAACCAATTGATACAGAAGTGTTGCGGGGAACAGTACGTTAGATCACTTGTTATTTGGGTTGGGTTGCGTTCTGGTTCACCCAACCTAAAAATTATATTTTTATTACAGCAGATTTCATTTTGAGATACAAACTTGAATAATGAAACTCTTGTGGTGCGGGCATCCTCGGACTGAGCAGTTCGACAAGCTCACTGTAAGACCTGTCGAAGTCTTGCCCGCTAGGTATGTACCTCCTGACAGCGAAATCCGCTGTAAATCTGTTTTTCTCAAAATTCAAATCGGATTACTATATATTTTACCATCAGGCATAATTGCGCCTTCCAGATTAACATCTGTGAGAATTGCTCCCGTTAAATCTGCTCCTTGTAAATTTGCGTTTCGCAATATAGCATTAGTCAGATTTGCATAACTCAAATCTGCTCCTTGCAAACTAGCTCCAGTTAAATCAGTTGCTAAATCTCCCCATTGAATTATCCGACCTAAATTAGCTCTACACAACTTCGCACCATCCAAATTAGCATGGTGTAGTGAAGCAGCTCGTAAGTCTCCATAGCTCAAATCTGCTCCACTCAAAACTGCATATCCTAAATCTGTCCGTTGGTTGGAACTAGGACGTAAGTCTACTTGAATTAGCAAAGCGCTAGATAGTTTTGCACCATGTAAATTTGCACCACATAAACTAGCTTTGATGAGGTTTGCTTCATCTAGTCGGGTTTGAGTTAATTTTGCACCTGTTAAATCTGCTTCTCGGAGAATAGCGCGATATAAATCTGCTGCACTTAAATCTATTCCCCACAGAATAGCTTCACTTAAATTTGCTTCTCGCAAACAAGCTTGACTGAAGTTAGTTTTACCTAGCCGTGTCTGACGCAAATCAGCATAGCTAAAATCTATCCCTTCTAAATTTACGTTCGTTAGCTCTGCATCTTGGAGATTAATTCGCTGAAAATTTCGTTCTCCAGCAGAATAGCGGTTGATAATTTCATCTACATTCATAAATAAATACTTCAAAATTCTCAATTCAAACAAAATTCAAAATCCCCGGCAATTTTCAGAGATTTTCTCTGTAATACTTAGGGTTGGGAAAATAACTCCGGGAATGGAGGATAAGAGTTAACGATAATTTTTCATTAATTAACTAAATAGCTGTGGAGTAATTTTAGCATTTTAATGGTAAAATCTAATCATTTCATTGCTCTGTTTCCTAATAATTGATATTTAGTTATACTGCTAAATAGCGATGAAGTCTTTTGCTGATGATTTAAGTTGCCCTATGCCAAAAACAAATCCGTCTCAGGCTAATCCAGCTATTCTTGCTGCCGTTGCTGACTATTTTAAGGTGCTATCAGAAGGAAGTCGGCTACAAATTTTGACCTGTCTCAAATCAGGTTCGATGAATGTCATGGAGATAGCAGAAGCGACTGGGTTAGGGCAGGCAAATCTGTCTAAGCATCTGAAAGTATTAACTCAGGCAGGAATTTTATCTCGTCAGCCCAAAGGGACTAGTGCCTATTACGAGATTGCCGACCCGATTATTTTTGAGCTTTGTGAATTAGCGTGCGATCGCATTAGTCAACGTGTGCTACAGCAGGATGAAAGCCTGAAAGCTTTTCGGAACAAAACTACAGTTTTTTGAATTACCCTACTCATCTTCATCCCCTGGAGGCCGTTCACTCAAGCTTTGTTGCGCGTGCCACTCCAAAACAATGCGTTCCAACATCTCCGCCTGTGTACAGTTATTAACATCTGCATATACCTTAATCAACTGTCTCACTTCAGGGCTAACGTGTCGTATCACTAGTTGCTCATCTTTTTTCATGTTGATCTGACTCCCATCACGTCAGAATTGTAAATAATTCGTTATACTTATTAACATAAGTTCGTAAAACATAAAATTCTGGCGCTACACCCCTCAAATCGGGAATGCCCTCGAACTCAATGGGTGTATGACTGCTCAAAACTTAAATAGCGAGTATTAACCCTTATTTGCCCCAATTCGGCATAGGAGCCAGCAATGAATCAGCCTATAAAATTATCTTTAGAACAAGAATTTGGCCTCAGAATCTTTGCTGACCAAGTACACCAAATGTCTCGTGAACAAGCTCAGATATTTCTGCTCAAGTTGTATGAGCATATGATGATTCAAGAAACAAGCTACCAACAATTACTTAAGCATGAATGGAAACTAGATTCAGGAAGCATCTCTGGTTAAAATAGGAAATTCAAAGGCTTCTAATTTGCATAGTAAACAAGATATAACCCTTGTGCTGTAAGCATTTTAACCAAATGCAAATAAGATGTGAAAAAACCTATTTGCATTTTCACATCTTCATAAATTGAGGAAAGGGTGGGAGTTACCCTCCCCAATCTCAAGCACTAATTGCTTTGTGTTACTACTTTTTGACTGGTGCTTCAGTAGCTGATTTACCAACTAGCTTTTCAGTATTTTCATCACTTTCAAGAATACCGAACTCAATCAACAATTCTTCTAATTCTTCCATTTCAATAGGAGTAGGAATAGTTAGATTTTTGTTGTTGATGATCTTCTTAGCTAATGTCCGATATTCATTACCCTGATCACTATCAGGTGCATACTCGTTAACAGTCATCCGACGCAATTCTGCGTGTTGAACGATATTGTCACGAGGTACAAAGTGAATCATGTGGGTGTTCAAGCGTTTTGCCAGGGTTTCGATTAATTCGACTTCCCGGTCAACGTTACGGCTGTTACAAATCAAGCCACCTAAACGCACACCACCAGTGTGAGCATATTTTAAAACACCACGAGCAATGTTGTTAGCAGCATACATCGCCATCATTTCACCTGATGTCACAATGTAGATTTCTTGCGCTTTTCCTTCCCGAATTGGCATGGCGAAACCACCACAGACAACGTCACCTAATACGTCGTAAGACACGAAATCTAAGTCTGTGTAAGCACCGTTTTCTTCTAGGAAGTTAATAGCAGTGATAATACCACGACCAGCACAACCAACACCGGGTTCTGGACCACCAGATTCTACGCACTTAACACCACGGAAACCGGTCAACAGTACTTCGCTGAGTTCTAAATCTTCAACAGCACCTCTTTCAGCAGCCAAGGAAAGAACGGTGGTTTGAGCTTTGGAGTGGAGCATCAAACGGGTAGAGTCAGCTTTAGGGTCGCAACCTACAATCATGATGCGTTGACCCATTTCTGCCATAGCAGCAAGGGTATTTTGAGAAGTAGTAGATTTACCAATACCACCTTTACCGTAGAAAGCAATTTGTCTAATATTTGAGTCAGTAGCCATGATGAGTTTATTCCTACAATTATTGTGTTGATGAGTCTGAAACTTGATTTGAGATTTTGTGCGATTAGGAAACAGAATTTGTATAGCGACTTAAGGCATACTCAAGGCACTACCAAACGCAGATTCAGATTTTTGTAGGAAAACAATATCTGGTTACTGGAAATTTATTTAGAAGAAATCCACATCTCCTAAATCAAGAAATATTTAACGGCTTAACTTGGGCATTGTCGCTTGTTGTCGCGGCATCCTCGGAGGATGTTTAATCTTGGAGAGTGGTTACAATAGGGATTCACCTTTATGCAGATTTTCCCCCTGAACCACCCAATCAACCAACATTGTAGTTCACTCTCAATGACTGCTACAATTGTGACGATTTTGCTTGTATTTTGGCTGCCAAAAATGTCTAATTTCCAGTCCAACAAACCATTCTCCTAATTTCTGGAAAATTGCTGTATTGATGTTGCTTTTGGATATTTTTTCAGAATCAATAAATCTCACTGTGATTGATACATGGGAATCAATACCCTAGTGTTACTAGTTCACAGTAAAAAATATCTTTCTTGCTGGCTCTAAGTCGCTAACAGTTTTGATTCCTATACATTTACCAGACATCCTCTAAGAGTCTTTCTTCCCAAACTCCAAGGTTAGTCCCATCTGGTTGATAATGTTATCTACTTAGCCAATTCTTATCGGCAAATACTCAAAGGAATTCTGATTGACTTCAAGTTGTTACGAGGGTAACTCTTCTAATTCATTTGTCCTTATCTCTTCGTACAGAAAAGATATATAAACTGAAGTGGATTTAGCAGAACAAAAGAACTTGATTTCGTTGACCTCAATTTACCCTTGAAGTTTTTTTGACTTTGATGTTTTTGATTCCTATCCCAACAATAACATAGATATCAATATTTTATAAGCCTCAAAATAAATTATTTTCCAATTCTAAAAAATATTATCCTTGTTACCTTTAATGGTTATGACTTAGAGGTTATAAGATGCAATTTAGGCAAACATTTTATCAAATAGAGTTTGTGAAATCAGCTACTTTTATAATCAAGTTGAATTTAAAATAATTGAAACTAATAATTTAGAAAATTACATAATTCTGCTATTTTTGCATTCTCAAAAATTTATCGCTTTGTGTCTTGATCACTTTGCCATCTTTTGCAGTGTCAGGTGGCAACTGTTCCAGAGGCAAGGAATTGTAGTTTGTGATTTGGGCTTTGTCTAGTAGTCCGGTAGGGAGGTTTTTGATTTGGAGGGTAAGGTTAGATTTCGCAGGTGACTCTATTTGGTGTATACAGTAGAGTAAACGTTACTGAGTAATAGTGTTGAATCATGAAGGTCAAAAGGCAAATAATTACTGTTGAGGAATTGTTGAGTAGATATGCTGCTGGGGAGCGAGATTTTACTTGTATTGCCATTAATGACTCGCGTGAAGGTTTGTTCAGAGGTGTTGATCTCAGTGGCATTAATCTGGAGGATTTCGCCCTCAGTGTTGACTTTAGTGGTGCTATTTTGAAAGAAGCTAATTTCCGATATACTGAGTGGGGCAGATGTAGTTGGGAAAATGCTGACTTCAGTGGTTCCGACTTTACTGGAATTAACAATGGTGTAGAATGCTACATTGTTCGCTGCAACTTTAGCAATACTAACTGGGAGCGAGCCAATCTGTGGCAATCCACCTTTAAAGACTGCAATATGACTACTGCTAACTTCGATAATGCCAGCTTGGCTGAAGTTGACCTCTACAGGTGAATTATGACAAGGAATAGCTGACAATCTCTATATAAAGTCAAAAGCATGAAGTTAGAAATTTCTGCTTTCTTCTTTCATGCCTTATCCTTTATTTTTTTAACTCCCCAGGCCGGATTCGAACCAGCGACCAATCGATTAACAGTCGATCGCTCTACCACTGAGCTACTGAGGAACGCTCGCAACGATTACTATATTAAACTTAAAACCAGATGATGTCAACTACTTTGGGGAAAATTTTTAAATTTTCTTTGGTAGCTGCTGAAAGTTAAAATTTTTGACAGCCCAAATTCGCTCTAGAAGAGCAATTCAGAGATTTATGAATACTCTTTTCTATAATCCCATCCGCAATTGAGCCAGACGCTGCCTTGCTTTATCATCAATAGCATTAGCTAAAAATCGGCTTTTCGATTGTTTGGGTGGTTGATATCTATGACGCATCCGACACACAGTTGTTTCTACTTCTCCGCATAGTTGATGCGCTGATAACCATTCAGCACCATACCCCTGTACCATTAACTGCTGCGCTCGGTCTGATGTGGCAACAATTACGCGAGAAATTAAACATTGTGCTATTTGGTGACGCATGGACGCACAGGATTTTTCAATATAGGTGTCTGCGGTCTGACCAAAATCTGTGTAATGAACAGTGAGAAAGTCTGTAATATTTTCTCTATTGCTGGGGGTGTTTTGATATTGGGCATCAAAAACTATTTGAGTTTCATAACCTTGAAATGCGCTGTAGTTTGTTATTGCTTCTATTAGTTCCCCCCGTGCTGCCTCTAGTCCAGCATGATCACGGGTTTTCTTTAAGCAAGTCCAAGCGCCTATAATGTTGTAGCCGTCCACTAATAAAATGGACGGGATGATAGAACGGGGCATGGTTTTTAATCACAATTATCTAGAGTTAACAGAAATCATTCATAAGACTTATAGTAATTGAAGCATCACTTGTAACACTATGCTACAGAGAATAAAAAATGCCCCATTGCCGAAAAACTAAACCCTAAGGTAGAAGCAACAATGTCTAAAAAGCCTCTTCAAATAAGGGTTATCGCAGTTTATTTATAGAAATAAATAATTTTTTTGAGTCGTCAAAATTCCATAATGAAAAACCAGATACCTATACAGCAAAGTGTTTGTCTAG
This sequence comes from Anabaena sp. WFMT, assembly GCF_051781005.1. Lineage (NCBI taxonomy): Bacteria > Bacillati > Cyanobacteriota > Cyanophyceae > Nostocales > Nostocaceae > Anabaena > Anabaena sp. WFMT. The sequence goes on from NZ_JBPWOA010000018.1 coordinate 152,005, forward strand.
TATCTGGTTATGAATTTTTGATGATTAAAAATTGTTGAAAATATTGATATTAGGGGCTTTCAAATAAAAAGTCTGCCAATACTTTTTCTAGAAAACCTGATAGGCAAGATACTGCTGGAGTTTTGTCTTAAGAAGTTTCGCTGTGTGCTTTCATTAGTCGCTGTTTGAGACGCTCGGCTTCACCTGCATCGACTAGAGAGCCTTCTTCTAATAAAAAAGCACCATCACAATAATTTAACTCATCTAAGCGATGCGTTACCCATAAAGCTGTAATTCCGCGACTTTTAACTAGATGACGAACACTGGACACTAAGTCGAGTTGACTATCTGGATCTAGTAGAGCAGTGGGTTCATCTAATAATAAGACTTCACAGTGACGAGCGATCGCACCAGCTATAGCCACACGCTGTTTTTGTCCACCAGAAAGAGCATAGATAGGACGACGTTGTAAAGACAGCAAATTCACTGCCCCTAAAGCCTCCTCCACCCTAGCTCTGACCATAGCAGGAGGCAATTTTTCTGCCACTAATCCAAAAGCCACATCAGCACCAACAGTTGGCATAACTAATTGATGATCAGGATTTTGGAAAACAAAACCAACAGGGGGTGAAATGCCAATTTCGCCAGATTGGGGAGCTAATAACCCTGCTATCAGTCTCAGGAGAGTTGATTTGCCACTGCCATTAGTACCCAAAAGCATCCAAAATTCGCCTTGCGGTACTTTGAGAGAGCAAGATTTGATCACTTGCTCCCCATTAGGCCATAAGAAGTTTAAATCCTGAACTTCGATGCCTACAGCCGTCATTTGTACACCTGGTTTACTCAGTTGCTAAAGCGAAAAATCCGGGTGGTCTAGTACCACCAACGGCAGTACCATCTTTTTGTACAATTTGTACACCTGAAATTTCACTAGCACGGACAGCAATTTTTTTCTCTGTTTTGCCTTCGCACTTGAGTTCCACAATATCAGGGTTCCCAGAGCGCATTGCTGCCAGAATCAGCTGATAAACAGCTTCAGCGTCTTCAGTAGACTTACGTTGTACTGATATCGGGAAAGCAGTATTTTTGATGCTTAAGTCGATGGTAAACATTTAGAATTAATCACATTTCACTGACTGTAGGACTAATTCTAGCGTTACCTGGCTGATTCGGTGTGAATTGTGAAAGGAGGGAAGAATTATGAGATTTTGTTTTATATCGTTGTTTCGTTACCCTGAAGGGATTACAGGTGTCTCACAGATGAAATTATTTCCATCAGCACTGGAAAAATTAGAGATTTGCACCTATTATGATTAAAGAGCGTAAAAAATTGTAAACTGGATTAACAACCCGGTTAACTTTCTGCATATAGGCGGTTATGTCATAGCCATCTATATATAGATAAAACCTGTACTTATAAACTTTTGGAGATTCTTTGTAATGACCATCGCAGTTGGACGCGCCCCGAGTAGAGGGTGGTTTGACGTATTAGACGACTGGTTAAAGCGCGATCGCTTCGTATTCGTAGGTTGGTCAGGAATATTATTATTCCCCTGCGCCTTCCTCGCACTAGGCGGCTGGCTAACCGGCACAACCTTCGTCACCTCCTGGTACACCCACGGACTAGCATCCTCCTACCTAGAAGGAGCTAACTTCCTCACCGTAGCAGTATCCACACCAGCAGACAGCATGGGACACTCCCTGTTGTTACTCTGGGGACCAGAAGCCCAAGGCGACTTAACCCGTTGGTTTCAACTAGGTGGCCTCTGGCCATTTGTTGCCTTACACGGAGCCTTCGGTCTAATTGGCTTCATGTTGCGTCAATTTGAAATCGCCAGACTAGTAGGAATTCGTCCTTACAACGCACTTGCGTTTTCAGGACCAATTGCAGTATTCGTCAGCGTTTTCTTGATGTACCCCTTAGGACAATCAAGCTGGTTCTTTGCACCCAGCTTTGGTGTAGCCGCAATCTTCCGGTTCTTACTATTCCTGCAAGGGTTCCACAACTGGACACTCAACCCCTTCCACATGATGGGTGTAGCCGGAATCTTAGGTGGAGCATTACTGTCGGCAATTCACGGAGCCACAGTAGAAAACACCCTGTTTGAAGATGGTGAAGGTTCCAACACCTTCCCTGGATTCAACCCCACCCAAGCCGAAGAAACCTACTCAATGGTGACAGCAAACCGTTTCTGGTCACAGATTTTCGGCGTTGCTTTCTCTAACAAACGTTGGTTGCACTTCTTCATGTTGTTCGTCCCAGTCACAGGCTTATGGATGGCATCTGTAGGAATTGTCGGCTTGGCACTCAACCTGCGGGCTTATGACTTCGTTTCCCAAGAATTACGGGCAGCAGAAGACCCAGAGTTTGAAACTTTCTATACCAAAAATATTTTGCTGAACGAGGGTATCCGCGCTTGGATGGCTCCTCAAGATCAACCCCACGAACAATTTGTATTCCCTGAAGAAGTATTACCACGTGGTAACGCTCTCTAATTTCATGATGAATTAATACATCTTTAACATTCATCATTTTTAACTTATCCTCCACTAATTATCGGTGGGGGTTTTTTTATGGTTAATATTGCAAAGCAAATTTGATGTGTTATAGTAATCGAAGGTTACAAACCCAGAGCAAGACGCTCTGCCCTTTTGAAATTTAAGACCACTTAGGCAACAAGGAGGTGATGCCCATGATAGAAAGTAGTATACCCATGGGTCATCAGGTTGCAGTTAGCCGGCTGTGCGCCGGGGCTGTTCTCTAAAACTTAGCCTTAGTTATTCTGAGATACTAAGTTAGCTCAAGTAGCTAGGCTAAAAGTCGGAGTTCCTTCCGGCAGTCTGGTTGCAACCTGAAGACCCGCTAGACCGCCCTGATTTAGATCATCAGATTTAAGTCAGGGCGGATAGTTGTTTATGGGAACTTTTGGTTTATCAATAATATGGCAGGAAACAGACAATAGGGAACTTTTTACAGGGTGGAAAGTCTGTGGTGTATATGGCTTTTTTTCTTCAATTTTGTATCTCATTTACCTGCGATCTGCTGTAAGTCTATTAGACATAATTAAAAAGTAGCGATGCAGTTAGGGCTAGACCTTAGCGGAATTATTAGGATGTCTTTGTCAGCACTGTTGACAGTTCGTTTGTGGACTCTTCAAGAATCCCCCCAACTAGAATTTGTGAGGAGTTGTCAATTTCTGCGGTTATTTGGATATGAGTAGAAAACAGTTATTTAATCAAAAACTCTTATCTTGATCATTAGACGCAGATATTATATAATGAGGAGCTATAAAGGATTAGTTTTTACATAAGTTAATTGCATGAATATTTAACGATAAGTTAATCAGTTATTAGCCTTGTAAAAACTAAAATTGTAGTAACGGTAGCAATGCCCTTTCCAAAGGTTTCGGCAAAATGCCACATTTCTAAGCAGCAAATACAACGAAACCGTTTATCTATATAAGGTGTGAGGAGTAAAGGAAAGATGTCTAATCTATTGTGGAAATCCTTGGTTGTTAGCCCAGCCGTTTTGGGAGCGGCCTTATTAGTTTCAGGAACAGCGATCGCTTCGCCCTCCGCAGGCAATGCAGCCCCAAATACCGCCACTGAAGTATCAACACTAGAAACACAAGTAGCAACAGAAGTTGTTCAACAACCTGTGGTATTGGCTCAAGTTAACCAAGACACTCAGGTTTTAGATCAAGTTAAACGCTACAGTAACGAAGGTCAAAATTTACAATCTCAAGTAACATCGGTTTCTCAGTTTTCCGATGTCCAACCCACCGACTGGGCATTCCAGGCGTTGCAGTCCTTGGTGGAACGTTATGGTTGTATCGCAGGTTATCCCAATGGTACATATCGTGGAAACCGTGCTTTAACCCGTTATGAATTTGCCGCTGGTTTGAATGCCTGTTTAGACCGGGTGAATGAATTGATCGCCACAGCAACAGCTGACATGGTGACAAAACAGGATTTAGCCACCTTACAGCGCTTGCAAGAAGAATTTTCTGCTGAATTGGCAACTTTACGCGGTCGTGTCGATGCTTTGGAAGCACGCACTGCTGAGTTAGAAGCCAATCAATTCTCTACTACCACCAAATTGCAAGGTGAAGCTATTTTTGCTCTGACCGATGCTTTTAATGGTGATATTGCAGGTAAGACCGTTTTTCAAGATAGAGTGCGTTTGAACCTGCAAAGCAGCTTCACAGGTAGAGATATGTTGAATACCCGTTTGGCTGCGGGTAACGCACAAAACTTTGGAAACACTGGAGAGAGTAGACAAACCTTTGACGTTGGTAGCACTGGTAATAACAATGTTGAGATAGACAAACTGACTTATGAAGCTCCTGTTGGTCCAGGACAGGTCTATATAGCAGCTACTGGTGGTAAACACAGCCATTATGCTGCTGTTAACAACCCCTACTTCTTTGATAGAACTGATGGTGGTAATGGTTCTTTAAGTACCTTTAGTTCTGAAAACCCCATCTACCGAATTGGTGGTGGTGCAGGTATTGCACTGAATGTACCCTTTGGTCAAGGTGGCGGTATTCTCAAACCAAGTTCATTGACATTGGGTTATTTGGCTTCTGAGGCTAATAGTCCTGCTGCTGGTGAAGGTTTGTTTGACGGTAACTATGCTGCTTTAGGTCAGTTAAACTTTAATGTTGGTAATCGCATTGCCTTAGCTGCTACTTATGTACATGGTTATCATGGTGAAGGTAGTCGTTTGTTTGACTCAGGGAACAATGTGGTGGGTTCTGCTGGTGATGTTGTAGGTTCATCGATATCTAACAATCTACGCAGCAACACAGGATCTTCCAGCAACTCCTACGGTATTTCTGCTGCCTTCAGACCTAGCGAAAAACTTTCCATCAGTGGTTTCGTTTCTTACCATGATGTCATAGGCTTTGGCGCTGGTGATGATTATGAAGCATGGAGCTACGGTGTTGGTGTAGCGTTACCTGACTTTGGTAAGAAAGGCAACGTATTGGGTATTTTCGGTGGCGCTCAACCTTATTCCTTTAACAATAATGGTGGTGCTAACTCTGGTGATATTCCCTACCAAGTTGAAGGTTTCTACAAGTATCGCGTTTCTGACAATATCTCCGTCACCCCTGGTGTGATTTGGTTGCCAGCTACCGGACAAAGCAGCAGCAGCGAAGATACCTTTATCGGTACATTGAGAACAACGTTCACTTTCTAAGACGTTGACGATTTGCTGACAAGTTTGAAACTTGTTTATCCCCGCCATAAGGTGGGGATTTTGTTTTGGGTAGAAAAAAATAACAAACCCCAGTGGAGAACCGGAGTATACTAGAAAAGGGGTGAAGTGGATTTGAGTTGCGTCTCCAAGAGGGGAAGTATGAAAAGTCATGAACAATTTTGATCATTTAGGACTTACGCACTGTACAAACTGCACATGATATGTATGAAGGAAATTGCCTAGTTTCAGGCTTTTGGAATCGCATATTAGTGTGGTGCGTCAGATAGAGACAATCTGTTAGATGCTCAATTATCGGGTCTGACGTGGTTGGTGAGCTTGCCGAACCACACCCTACAAAAGATAAAATTCATAATCCATATTTGATAGATTTTGTTAATGCGTAAGTCCTATCATTTATCCTCCATGCTTCAGCTTTCATTATTTATCCTTTATTCTTAAATTGCTGCTTGTGGAACTATCATGTAAATCTGAATACGCAATTTTGGCGTTATTAGAGATGGCAATTCATTACGAAAGCGGTGAACCGATGCAAATTCGACAAATTGCCGCTCAACAAAATATACCGGATCGTTATCTAGAGCAGCTATTAGCTACATTGAGGCGCGGCGGTATAGTTAAGAGTCAACGTGGTTCAAAAGGTGGCTATCTTTTAGCACGGGAACCTTGGAAAATTAGCATTTTAGAAATATTGGAATGTTTGGAAGGTTTAGATGTGCGGATTAGTGAAGAAGATACCAATAACCTCAAAAGTGTAGATAGTTCTATTGTGGAAGAAATCTGGCAAGAAGCGCGTCAGGCTGCAAATTCAGTCTTACAAAAACATTCGCTTCAGGATCTTTGTGAAAAAAGAGATTCACGCCGTCAGTTAGATATCATGTATTACATTTAAAGGATTCACAATTTATTATGCGGATTGCTCAGAATATTACAGAATTAGTTGGCCGGACACCCTTAGTAAAGTTAAACCGGATTCCCCAAGCAGAAGGTTGTGTCGCGCAGATTTTGGTGAAACTGGAAAGCATGAACCCCTCGTCTTCGGTGAAAGATCGCATTGGGGTAAGCATGATTAATGATGCTGAACAGGAAGGATTAATTAGTCCCAGCAAGACAATTTTGGTAGAACCGACATCGGGAAATACAGGAATTGCTTTGGCAATGACAGCGGCAGCTAAGGGGTATAGATTGATTTTGACTATGCCGGAGACGATGAGTGCAGAGCGACGGGCTATGTTGCGGGCTTATGGTGCTGAACTGGAACTCACGCCAGGAATTGAGGGGATGACTGGGGCAATTCGCAGAGCGCAGGAGATTGTAGAGAGAACTCCTTATGCTTATATGTTGCAACAGTTCCGCAATCCGGCTAATGCCAAAATCCATCGGGAAACTACAGCTGAGGAAATCTGGGAAGATACCGATGGACAGGTAGATATGATTGTGGCGGGAGTGGGTACAGGTGGTACGATTACTGGTGTAGCGGAAATAATTAAAGCTAAAAAACCAAGTTTTCAAGCGATCGCAGTTGAACCAACTAATAGCCCTGTTTTATCTGGCGGTAAACCAGGCCCTCACAAAATTCAGGGCATTGGGGCAGGGTTTATTCCTCAAGTGTTGAGGGTAGAATTGATTGATGAAGTGATTGCTGTTAGTGATGAAGATGCGATCGCTTATAGTCGCCGTTTAGCCAGAGAAGAAGGTCTACTATCTGGGATTTCTACTGGTGCTGCTCTCTGTGCTGCCATTCGTGTCGCCCAACGTCCAGAAAATCAGGGACGCTTAATAGTGATGATTCAACCCAGTTTTGGCGAGAGATATTTGAGTACACCACTGTTCCAAGATTTAGAAGCAAAAGTTGCAAGTAGTATCAGCTAACGATACGTTAGATTAAATCAGTTAACCAATAACTGATGATTGATAACTGTTAGCTGATCATGGTCGATTCTAACCACTACGAAACCCTCAAAGTTAATTCCAAAGCCAGCCAAGCGGAGATTAAACAAGCCTATCGCCGCTTGGTTAAGTTATTTCATCCTGATACTAATCAGGAAATAGCAAATAACGAGCAGATTATTCTCATTAATGCCGCCTATGAGGTTTTAGGCGACACCCACAATCGCCAGCACTACGATCAAAAACTGCAACATAAAGCTCAAAAATCAAGTATTCCCAGGCCAAAGCGCAATTCTGACCAAAAACCTTACAAAACAACCAGGCCAACGGGAAGAGATGCTGATGAACAAATCGAAGAATGGTTGCGCCGAGTTTATAAACCAGTAAATCGGATACTTTGTACAATTCTCAGTTCTCTAGAAGAACAAATTGAAGAATTAGCCGCAGATCCTTTTGATGATGAATTGTTAGACGAATTTCAGAATTATTTAGAATCTTGTCGAGAAGACCTCAAAGAAGCTCAAATTAGGTTTCGTTCTTTGCCGAATCCTGCTACTTTTGCAGCAGCGGCAGCGCACCTTTACTATTGTCTGAGTCAAGTTGCAGATGGAATAGAAGAGTTGGCGTATTTTCCGTTAAGCTATGATGATCGCTATTTGCACACAGGTCAAGAATTATTCCGTATAGCTAAAAGGTTGCATCGTGAAGCCCAAGAATCGGTGAGTAAATGAGGCTTACTCAAAGTTACAAAATATCATCAACTACAACCGTACCACCATTATAGAAATCTATACTGAGATGATAATCTTTAAGTAGCGCAGTTCCAATGAGAGGACGGCGACCCATTGCCAAAACTGCAACTTCTCTCTCGACACCATTCCATATAATATTGGACAAAAAAACATTAACTGGAACATTAGAATTATCAGCAAGATTTGCTTCAATACTAGCAAGGTAGGGCAGCCTAAGTTTAGTAATTGCATCTGCTGGTAAAGTTAAGAAACCTTCAAATCCTGTATCAACAACACATCCAATCTCTATATTTAATCCTTCTGGTAAATGAAAAATTACATTAATTCGAGCTTGCAGGCCAACTACAGTTCCATGTATCACTATGCTGTCCTGATCAATGTACCACCAACAGCATAAACCGCATTATAGCCAATTCGTCCTGCCCAAATTGCTGCATCAGCTTGTTTAGTTTGTAATTTGCGACTTGTGATTATTAAATCATCACCAATTTCATATTCTCCTGTTTCTACATTAATTGAAATAATTTTGCCAATGTTTTCTGTTTGTTCTACTACAGTGCGGATGCTTTTTTCATAAATTTCTTTACCACGTTTGGTAATTTCTTCACCAGTAAGTTTAGGGTAAGGCATACAGGTAATTTACAAGTTAAAGTTTTGAGTGAATTCCTACACTCATTCTAGGACAGAAGCTAGAATCAGTAGTTAATCTCTATAGTGCTGAAATAATTTTTAATTTAATAAACCACGAAGACGCGAAGAGCGCGAAGTAAGAAAAGAAGATTAGTAATTTTATAGATTAGAAGGGAGTCGTCAAATTATTTTAGGGTTCAAATAAAGCACGAATTAAAAATCACTAAAATCGAGATTTACTATAGGTTTTTGATAACCGATATTTTTATTGTCTATAAAATCTACAAAATCTTCAAGAAAATTGTCATAATTATAATTTTCATAATTACCAGGAATGTAAATATGGTAGGAATATTCAGTAGAATTTCTACCTATACCACACTCTTCATAACCCCGCTCAATTTCTTCCCAATATATAAGTTCATGCTTTGTAAGCAATCTAATTTCTCCCTCAATATCACTATATTTACAGATTCTTTTGAGTTTATCTTCATTAAAACGGTAAAATGATCTACTCCAACCATATTTCTCAAAAGAATTTTCATCCCTCCTTTCAAGAAGGAAAGCATAAAATTCTCGTGTTATGCGAGGTAATTTTGCAAGTTCCTTAGCTAAAAAATCAAACGCCTGTTTTATATCATCAAGTGGGTAACAATAATCTGCTTCTCCTTGAATTTTAAATTTATTTATGTGATATTCATAATAAACTTTAAGTGCATTTTCATTAAATTTAGGTTTTCCTATTACCTCAATATAATTTTTAATACTTGTAGCAAATTCACCTTCTTGATTTGGTATCTCTAACTCTATTTTTACCCTGACAACCTCTTGTTTTATGTACTGGTGAATAGATTGTAATCTATCGAGAGGAAGATCAATTACTTTTTTACAAATGGTGTTGATATCCCAAATATTTCCCTTTTTAAAATTAAATTTATCCCATAGTTCTTTATTTGGTGTGTAACTTTTTTGTTTGTGACCAATTATTAGTATATAAATCTCATTATATTCTTTTATATTTTTATCAAAAACAGTCTTTAGAGTATCATTAATCTTAGTAGATTTTTTTTCCGAAGTAATTTGAAATGCTATGCCTTTTAAAGAATTACCTAAATCTAATCCAGGTGCATTGCTTCTTTCATTATTGAGATTTTCCAAGCGTATATCAAGTAATATATTCAATATTTCCCTAAAGAAATTTTCAAGATGTATATTTAAATCGTACAATTGTAGTCTGGTTCTATTATCGACTTGATGAGCAATATTGGCTAGTTCATCTATTATTTCACCTATAAAATAACCCCTAGTAATCACGTATTGCTCCTTATTTTTATTTACAAAATCAATAAATAAATTTGTAGTTGTTTTAACTCTAACAGATAAACTAAATATAGTATTGTCCATAATGCAGCAAGTTCTACTTGGATGGTTATTATACGAAAATCTTATGAGTATTCCCTATTTCACTGACCACTAAGCAAGCAAATTAGTTTATACTGATAATAGAAAAAGATTAAGAAATTTTAAGTTCTGTTACCAGAGTACTCATGCAATGTATTGTAAATCGCCGCGCTCAGTTTTCGGCAAGTCATCGGTATTGGTTGCCAGAACTGAGTGAAAACGAAAATGTTGAAAAATTTGGTCTTTGCTCGAAATTTCCCGGTCACGGGCATAACTATGTTTTATTTGTTTCTCTCGCTGGGGAACTAGATGAATATGGTATGGTGCTGAACTTGTCTGATGTGAAACACGTCATCAAACGGGAAGTTACTGGTCAACTAGATTTTTCTTATCTCAATGATGTGTGGACAGAATTTCAACAAACTCTCCCCACCACAGAAAATATTGCGCGGGTGATTTGGGAACGTCTAGCACCCCACTTACCTTTAGTCCGCGTGCAGTTATTTGAACATCCTGAACTTTGGGCAGAATATATGGGCAACGGAATGGAAGCATATCTCAGTATTAGCACTCACTTTAGCGCCGCGCACAGACTCGCTCATCCTGATTTGAGTTTAGAAGAGAATACAGAGATTTATGGTAAATGCGCTCGTGTGAATGGACATGGACATAACTACCATTTAGAAGTCACTGTGAAAGGAGAAATTGATTCTCGCACGGGTATGACTGTCGATTTAGGTGCTTTGAATCAGGTGATTGAAGATTATGTAGTGGAACCATTTGATCACACCTTTTTAAACAAAGATATTGCTTTCTTTGCTAAAGTTGTCCCCACTGCTGAGAATATAGCCCTTTATATTAGTAACGTATTGCGATCGCCTATTCAAGAGCTAGGAGCCAAGCTTTACAAGGTCAAACTCATCGAAAGCCCTAATAATTCCTGCGAAATTTACGCCGCTGATACAGAATCCACATCTGTTAGTACAGCCGTAAGTCAACCAGTCTTAGCAAGAGTTTAACTAATTCGTAATTCGTAATTCGTAATTCGTAATTTTTGGGCTTAATTTTCCAGATATTTGGAGACGCACTCGCGTTGGTCTATAGGTAGCTTTTTTACGAAAGCGACTAAAAAGTCTTTAGGAATTACAAATTATCAATTACGAATTATTTTAAAAATTGGCAATTAGAAAGTAATATCACAAGTAGTTTGCATAAAAATCTCCTAGTATTTTCCTAATTTTAAAAAATATCGACGACCGGCTAAATATCGTAAATAGCGATAAATTAACCAGGACAAAACTCCTAAAGAGAGATTTAGTACTATTTGTTTAAGTATAAACGAAAAAATATCCGGCTCAAACAGTTGCTCTAACCTCAATGGACTAAGTTTTCTAGCGAGAAGAAACAACCCAAAAATAGCATTTCCACCTAGTAAGAGAATTAACATTATTAAACCCCTTTGCCAATAACGAGTTTGGGGTGTGTAACCAGAAATTAAAGTAATAGGAGGTTTGCGTTGTACTCTTCGCAGTATTTGCTCTAACCGCCAAAACATCCACAACAGCAAAGGAAATAAAGCGTAACCAAGAAAATGTATTGGAGGTGGGTAAACCCAAGCCCTGGATAAAATATTCACCAAAGCATGAAAAAAGACAGCATTTAACCAAGCTATAAAAATTAAACTTCTGTCTCGATTTAAACGCCTTGTGGAAGAAATATATATTCCTAGTGCATAACCCCAGGGTGCAGAAAACATAGAATGTACAGGAGTGCTAATCAACCTTTCTAGAATTGATGCTGTACCGTGAAACCAGTAAATCCAGTTTTCTTCAGCCGTAAATCCTAAAGCTACAGCGATGGTAAAAAGAAAAACAGTTGTAGCACGAAATTGGTATCTGCGTTGAAGATAACAGATAGGAAAGATAACTGCTGCTAACTTACAGCCTTCTTCAATTGGCGCTATTTCCACCATCTGTCGCAGGGAAAAGCCAAAAAAAGAACGCTGTATTTTTGCCCAGTCTATAACTGAGTTAGCAACATTTTCCACCGTCCATTCTAGTCCCAGGGCTACGAAACCAGATATTCCCCCAATGATGAAGAAAAAGAGCAATTGTAGCGGTGGCGGGGCAGCATGAGTCCGGCGGTAATAAAACCACAAAAACAGCAGCGGTGGAATGACTGCCCATAGTATGAGAGATAAATTAGCCACACACCTGAGCAATTACAGTCCGATGACGGGGGCTATTGCTAGTGATGGTAGGAGTTTGAAAACCTGCCTTTACTAAAGCTTGCTCAATATTCAAACTGAAGTATTCATCTAAATAAGGTTCGGTACTTTTGAGCAGGGTTAAGATGTATGTTGGCATTTTCTTGTAAATTTCCGATTTAGGATTCATGTCCATAATTGCTAAATGCCCACCTGGACGCAAAACACGTCTTGCTTCTGCAAAAATCTTTTGGGTTGCTGATTGGGGTAATTCATGGCACATGAGAAAAATGGAAACTAAATCATAGGAAGCATTTGCCAGTCCTGTAGATTCAGCTTGAGCATGAACCCAGTTAATTGTAGCTTGACGTTGTTGGCTGCGATAGTTAGCTACAGCTAAGAAGTAGGGAGATAAATCTAAACCTGTAATCTTGGCTTGGGGATAAACTGCTTGCAGGGCAAAAGTACTCATTCCCACACTACAACCTAAATCTAGGATGTCTTGTGGTGGTTGGGAAATGGAACTTTCGACGATTTTATGGTAACTTTGGCGTAGTTTCGCATCACCTGTGGCTTCGGTATCTTGCCAAATTTTAGCGTGGACGGCATGAGCAGCAGACTCTACCTCAAAAGCAGCTTGCCAACTGAGATTTCCGGTTTCGTAAGCGTGGAATGAGGTAACGTAGTAGTCTGGGTAGGTTAGCTGAGAATTTTGGACTTGAGCTAAATCTGTTGACCAATCACGAGTTTGGAGTTTTTCTACTTCTTGTGTCCAAAAAACGCCTATTCTTTCAGCCCGTTTGATCATCATTTGTCTGGCTTGGTGTTTGGCGAGGTTCGCTAAAGGTTGAATTGAGAGGATGCCATTCACGAGCCGGGAAGGTAAGTCAGGAGTTGATGTTACAGAAACCGTCATAAGTCAATTTGTGTTGAACAACCTTTTTATTTACTTATGACATATTTGCTGGAGTTGAGTCTAGAAGGTGATGTAATTACAATGGGCATTAGGTGAGAAGATGGTTATTTTCATCCTGGAAATCATGATTCAGACAATCTCTGTGTTTTTCTATCTTTGAGATTAAAAGATGCAATACCAAGCCTAAAACCTTGATAAATAGGCTTTTGAGAATTCTATAGTATTTATGTATTAATGGAAAAATGGAGTTTAGTATCAACAGTTGGTGACATCAAGTGGGTAAAATATAACCGCAGTATTTATAAAGCAGGTATATCCAGCGCGTGAAGATATTTGTATATCATACTCCAGAATTAACTCCAACTGATGAAGCGCCAGAATGCGCGATCGCTGTTGATGTCTTGCGAGCAACTAGCACAATGGCGACAGTTTTAGCGGCTGGAGGCGAAGCAGTGCAAGTCTTCAGTGATTTAGACCAACTAGTAGAAGTTAGCGAAAAATGGCCATCGGAAAAACGATTACGTGCTGGAGAACGTGGCGGTGCGAAGGTAGCTGGCTTTGAATTGGGTAATTCACCCTTAGATTGCACAGCAGAATTGGTACAGGGTCGGCGCTTATTTATCAGTACCACTAATGGGACTCGCGCCTTAAAACGGATACAAGATGCACCAATTGTTCTCGCCGCTGCTTTAATTAACCGGGCTGCGGTGGTGCAATTTCTCCTAGAAAAGCAACCGGAGACAGTCTGGATTGTCGGTTCTGGTTGGGAAGGCAGTTTTTCTTTAGAGGATACTGTTTGTGCTGGTGCGATCGCACATAGCATTTGGCAACAAAGTAATTCTTCTTTAGAAGATTTAACTGGTAACGATGAAGTCACCAGTGCGATCGCTCTCTATTCACAATGGCAAAATGATTTACTGGGATTATTCTACCAAGCTAGTCACGGTAAGCGATTATTACGCCTGGAATGTTTAGAAGATTTAAAATATTGTTCCCAAACTGATATTTTAGATGTCCTACCTATTCAGCAGGAACCTGGTGTTTTAAAAAGTCATAATAAATAACCAAAAAATTATTTTTTCTGGTTAGATTTACCCCTTATAAGCAAAAGTTTCGTAAGGGGTAAATTTTAATTTGCTAAATTTAAAAATTGGCGGATCATATCGGCATTTTCTTGGTTGTCTGTAACACCTGGAAGATATGGTGTTAAAGGTATACGCTTCGCTGAAACTAATACAATACTCACTCTATAAGATCCGTCATCATCATTTTCTACCTGAACATCAGCTATTTCTCGAATTTGATGCTGAATCACTTTTGTACCTAATAATTTTTGTCGTTTCATAGTAAAAACACTATGAGTTTTATCAAGGACAATATGAACAATTTCAGATTCTATAAATAAATATACTCCAGTTAGAGTGAGTATAACTCCCGATATAGATATTCCTCCAAAAGGAGAAAATCCGATAATTAAACTAAGTCCAATCAAAGCCAAGATGCTACCAATTATCCAAGCTTTTACAGCATATCGTAATATCAGTATATTCAAATCTTTTTTGACAACTTTCATCAACATCTCCAACCGAAAACTAGGTCTTTGATAACTACAATTTCACCACTGTAGTTTCCGGTGGGTGAAATATTATTCTTAATGAATAGTTGTTAAAGATACGCCCAACCAACCTGCAAAATTATCTTGCTGAGTCAGGGAAGGATGATCAACAGATTTGAGTTGATATTTAGTAGGTTGTTGTATTGCAAGAGATACACAATATTGACGTAATTCATCTTGGTGAAAAACCGTAATCTCGATAGTATCATTAGGTAGATAATCTTTTAAACGTTCGCTTAACAGATTTGTTCCTACCTTAATCCCATCAATCGCTAATAATTCATCACCTGGGTCAATTCCTGCTATATTTGCAGGTGAACCTATTTCAACAAATTTAATTATTTCCCTTCCATATTCAGTTTTTGTTTTCACACCTAAAAAAGGTTCTTCATCCTTTTCCTCTACCAGTTGTACACCAAAAGGTTCTAAATACTGATTAAATGGTAAATCATCTAGACCATGAATATACTGATTAAAGAAATCAGATAAATCTATCCCTGCTACAGATTCAATTGTTTCCTTTAACTGCTCTGAAGTATAGCCAATTTCTGCTTGTCCAAATTGCTGCCACATTTTCAGCATGACGTTATCCAAAGAAAGCTGATTGCTATGGCGAGAACGAATTAATAAATCAAGCAACAGCGATACCATTTCCCCTTTTAAATAGTAGGAGATTTGTGAGTTAGGACTATTAGAATCAGGACGATAAAGTTTAATCCAAGTATCAAAACTCGACTCAGAAAGAGGTTGTACTTTACGTCCGGGAATATTGTTATATTTGGTAATTTCCTGATTTAAATGGTTCAAATACGATTTAGCATTATAAATTCCGGCACGGAGAGGAATTGCCAAATCATAGTAACTTGTTGTTCCTTCACAAAACCAAAGAGATGATGTATAGTTTTCTTGGTCATAATCAAACACCTCTAAAGCTTTTGGGCGAATTCTTTTAACATTCCACAAGTGAAAAAACTCGTGTGCTACTAATTGAATAAAGCGATCATATTTATCTTGATTGCGAAAACCAAAACGGTGATAAATTAACGAGCAAGAATTTTTATGCTCTAATCCGCCATAGGCTTGGTTAAATAAATGTAGTATGAATACATATCTTTCATAGGGCAAACCACCAAACATTTCGGCTTCGACTTCTATAATTTTTTTGAAGTCAGTAAGCATCTGTTGCACTTGATAGTTACCCTGTCCCCAAATTGCCAATTCATGAGATTTGCCTAATACTTCAAAGTCAAAAATCTGATGATTACCAATTTCAAAAGGACTATCAACAAGAGTATCAAAGTCGGCAGCTAAGAAAGTATTGTTTTGACCAGCAACTTTTGGTAAACCTGTAGTGACCTGCCACTCTGGGTGCGGTGGTACAATAGTAATGTGAATTGGTTTTTCTTGCCAACCAGGTATTCTCAAAAATAGCGCCGCACTATTAAAATAAGCGTGGGTAGCATCCAAATGATTTGTACGTACCGATAATTCATTAGCAAAAACGCGGTAACGCAAGATGACTTTAGCAGCATCACCTTTCTCTACCTGCCAGTGATTTTTACTGACTTTCCGCCAAGGTAAAGGAGTTTCTTTATCTGAAAAAGCCGCAAAATCTTGTAAATTTTTAGCATATTCTCGCACCAGGTAAGAACCAGGTGTCCATACTGGCATTTTCAGATCAAGAATTGGCAATGGATAATCTACAAAATGTAGAGTCACCTCAAACAGATGATTTTCTGGTTGGGGCATTGCTACCCAGTAATGAATTAGTGGATAAACTTCTTGAACTTGAGTGTTGAAACGAATTGCTATTGCTTCAGTCATTTTGTGTCCTGATTGTGGGTTTATTTAGTCAATAGTCAACAGTTGCTAGACAGTAGTAAATATTCAATTAATACAAGGGTTTTTACCACTAAGTACCAATTAGAATTTATTAGCCAAATTCACTAGTTGCTTAACATTAATGATATCAATGGAGTTATTAGGGGGATCAATTTTAATCCATCCTTTTTCATGAAGTTTTTCCATGATTTTGGTAGTTTCATCAAGGGTAATTTCAGTTACTTCTGCCAAATCTTTAAAAGGGATGTAAAAAATTTCCTGTCCTTGGGCTGACTTTTTACCATAGTTATCACTCAAGCCAACTAGAGTATGGGCAAGTTTGACGGCTGGTGGTGAAGACCGCATTTGCAAACGGATATTAATTTGCCGCACGCGTCGCACCATTAGTTGCAGCATTCTATGATGTAACTGCGGATCTTTGAACAAAATTTGGATAAAACGTTCTCTGGAGACAGTTAATAATTTCACAGGTGAAAGGGCAATGACATCTGTTGAGCGTGGTGATTCATCTAAAACCGCCATTTCTCCAAAAAAATCGCCCCGTCCTAAAATCGCTATTGTCACAGAATCATCACCATTAGTACGTCGAACTTTAACCCAACCAGAAACCAAGAAGTAAACTGCATTACCCCAGGCATCTTCCATCAAAACTGCTCGTCCAGATGGGTATTCGTGTTCAACGGCTATGTTGAGTAACCATTCCAAAGTTTGTGGGTTGGCTGTACTCAACAAGGGAAAAAGATCACTAAAAACCTCTATTTGCATGAAATATTCACAAGGAATTAATTCAATAAGATTGTAACTTTTCAGTTTTTTAACATAGATTACTTGTATTATGTATGTAATATAAGCTATTCGTATTTAAAAAACTGAGCAATGATACTATGTCAGTTCTAACACTTATCAAATCTGTTAGGACTAATTGGTAAGCATGGCTTGCTATAATCATAACCACAGGATGAATAATGGTAAGTAAACAGCAATTAGCTATTAACAACGAGTCCAAATTTATGCTAAGTAATTAACCGGACTGGATATCAATGCTTTGATTACAACATAACAATTATGTATTGTGATCAAAAACAGAGTTTTCAAACTACTGTGTTGAGTTAATCTTGAGTTCTCAGGGTTTGGGCAGCAAGATATACTTTAGTCCATTCGCCTATTACTTGATGGGTTTTGAGTTGTAAGCTTTGGGCTATAGCTTCCATAGAGTTACCTGCTCTCCGTAGCTGAAGAATGTTCCTTCCCAGAGGAGTTAATATTTCGTCAAGTTGCTGCCATTGGCGTTGTGTTAGCCCCAAGTTATTTTCTTGCAAGGAAGTTGAAAGCCAGTTATCTACCAGTTCTGGTTTACCTTTGATAGCAAAAACGCGGACAGCATGGTAGCTAATTTTTTCGCGTAGTCGATATACTTCCTTGATTGGCTTATTGAGTTTTTTGGCGATCTCTTCTTGAGATTTACCTTGGAGATATAATTGCAGCCAGTCTACTGCCGGTTGCCCTAAATTTTGCAGTAAATATTGCTCAAATTCTTGATGTACGGCTTGACGTAGTGATTGTTGTTCTTCTACTTTTTGTGCTTCTTGATATTGAGCGATCGCTTGACTATCGACTAAGTTGAGTGGATTGTCAGTATCTTCAGTCAAAACTTCGTCGGAAACTAGTCTAATTAAGTCACTGACTGGAACTTGAGTTAAGCCCCCCCGCTGAATCCGGCGTAGATAGTTAACAAAGCGATACACTAATAGGGGTTGGTTGCGGACTGGGCGCAAACAATATTCCTCTATACTGGCAAATAGTAAAGTATCCTGTAATCTTCTATCAGAACTTATTTCAGCAATTGAAGACATTTGCTGCTGCATATATGAGTCACTTTGGAGCAGTTCTTGGAGTACTTCTTGTAAGACATCCATCACACTGCGCTGGCGATCGCGACTCAGAGCTACCCAAGTCTGAATTTTATTTCTCAGTGTCATCACACTACCCAAGCGACTGAGCAGGTTACGATAAGCACGTTCTCGCCCCACTCCCAAATAACGCTGCTGTAAAATCCGCCAGCGGTACTCCATTGCTTGCTTGGCAATTTCCAATTCTTTGGGGTTGAGTAGATCAAATCGTTTTAAATCTACCCCCAAAAGCCAAAACATAATACTTTCTCTAGCAACCTCACTTTGTTCTGGACATTCAGCAGCGAGTCGCTTTTGCCAATATTGCGCCAGGTTTGCCGCATCGTTTTCCATAGTGAGATTGCGCTCCTCGAAACTCTGTTTTAAAGTTTGCATCACAACCCCCATACCAACTTAAGTTATTAACTAGTAGTTGCCCCTGATCTCAAAATCCTGATTAATCAATGTCTGTGCTTAATTCTTGATT
The DNA here is from genome assembly GCF_051781005.1 of Anabaena sp. WFMT. NCBI lineage: Bacteria > Bacillati > Cyanobacteriota > Cyanophyceae > Nostocales > Nostocaceae > Anabaena > Anabaena sp. WFMT. The sequence goes on from NZ_JBPWOA010000018.1 coordinate 170,833, forward strand.
AGGTTTTGAGTTACTAAAGTTATATAGGAACTTTTGGTTTAGTTAATTTGCTTTCCCAAGATCAAAATGATGATTCACTATCATAGGACGTGTATTTACTTGTGTAAGTTTCAGTCTTCTGTCGTTATTTGTGATCAAATCTCTTTACAATTCTTGGTATTTATTAGAAAATAAGAAAAGTAAAAGTTTTATCAATTTGCATACGTCCGTATATAGTTTTTAGGAGTGAAGTTGAAAAACAAAACTAACTAAAGTTTTAGGTTTTATCATCAAAAAATCATGTCTCTAAAAACGCAGGAAGTTATCTTGATCAAATGGGATAAGTGAGAACTCCTCATCAACTAATTCAGTATTAGAATACTACTATAAATAGACTGTAAGTGTACTGTGACTGAGATCACTAGGTTTAAGTAATTCTTTTGGGCTACGTTCAGTAATAAAACTAAAATTTTGTAATAAACAAGTACATCATTGAGAGTCCGTAGTCAATTTAGACTGACTGTGGACTCTTGAAAAGCTGTATCTATATGATGTTGGATGATCTGACAATGGGATTTTCTACGGATTCCCGATACTGTTGAACATCTGCTGTGTAGGCTATAGGGAGAACAGCTTCGACGTTTTCATGGGGACGGGCAATAATTACCCAGGATTCCAGAGTCCCACCATAAACGTTTTCTGCGGCTTCTACGCCAGCAGCCATAGCTGCCTTAACTTCAGAAACATCGCCACGAATATTAACTGTAAAGCGGGCGCTACCAACTCTGATATAACCAACTAGAGTGACTCTTCCAGCTTTTACCATTGCATCTGCGGCTGCAAGTACTGCCGGAAAACCTTTAGTTTCAAGTGCGCCAACTGCCTGTAGTGACATTAGTAATCTCCTGTATGAATAAAAGTTATATGGCGCTACAAATTAATTTTAAGAAGTTGTGCTGCCAATATTGATAGGGAACTTGCTTAGAACATACGAAAAGGTTCAGATTTTGAAGTGAAGTGGATGGGTAGAATGGTTTCCACATTTTCCGGGGGATTGGGAACTATATAATGGGTAATTACTTGCCCACCATAAACTTCTTCTCCGGCGGTAATTCCTGCTTCAACTGCTGTTCTAACTTCGGCAACGTGTCCCCTAACAGCCACTAATAAGCGACCGCTTTCGGCTATACCATAATATACGATTGTGACAGCGGCAGATTTTACCATTGCATCTGCTGATGCCAGTACTGCCGGAAAACCTAAAGTTTCAATTACGCCAACCGCCATTGGCATGGCTTCACTCTCCTAAGTCATGGATAAGCAATATTTATTGTACGAGGCTTTGGTGACAGGTTTAACATTTGGGAAAATTTTCTTTTTGTCAGTTGTCAGGTAAACTAATTTTTATGTTTCCAAGTTTTTTACCTGCCGCAGTTGGGCAACTAAGTGAACCTACTTCTATCGCTTTGGCTAAAAGTATCCAAAGTCAAGCGATTGTCTGTGACACGCCAAGGGCGAACACTACCTCCGTATATATTGAATCAATCACTACTACTTATATACAGCAAGGTAGTGGTGGTATACCGATCCTCTTAATTCACGGTTTTGACAGTTCTATTCTAGAATTTCGGCGGCTGTTACCCTTGTTAGCTGAAGAGAATGAAACTTGGGCGGTGGATTTATTGGGTTTTGGCTTTACAGATAGACTTGCGGGGATTGATTACAGCCCCATAGCCATTAAAACTCATCTTTATTCTTTCTGGAAAACCCTGATTAACCAACCTGTGATTTTGGTTGGTGCTTCGATGGGTGGTGCAGCGGCAATTGATTTTACCCTGACGTACCCTGAAGTGGTGCAGAAGTTGGTGTTGATAGATAGTGCAGGGTTGAAAGGCGGTTCAGCTTTAAGTAAATTGATGTTTGCGCCGTTGTATTCTTTAGCAGCTGAGTTTTTGCGAAATCCCAAAGTGCGCGATCGCATTTGTCGTACTGCTTACAATAATCCTAGTCTGATTTCTGCGGACGCTTTATGTTGTGGAGAGTTGCATCTAAAAATGCCTAATTGGAATCAGGCGTTGATTACTTTTACTAAAAGTGGCGGTTACACTGCTTTTAAACTTCAGCAACTTGCACAAATTAGGCAACCAACGCTAATTTTATGGGGCGATAACGATAAAATTTTGGGAACTGGGGATGCGAAGAAGTTTCAAAAAGCAATTCCCAAAAGTCAACTAATTTGGATTCAAGATTGTGGACATATCCCCCACCTAGAACAACCACAAATTACCGCCCAACACATTTTAGAATTTCGAGGTTAAATTCTAATCGTATAACCATGTATTATCGGCAAAATTATCATTTGATTGGTTAGGCATCTCTTGGAGTCTTTCAGAGGATCTGTGTGATTTTTTGGGATTAATGGATAAAGACCTGGAAGTTTCTCTGACAGGTTCTATAAAAGTTTCTTTGACAGGTTCTTTAACTTTCTTTAATTCATTAATTTCTGCTATTAATTTAGAATTAGATTCTGCTAATTGCAGGGCTGTTTTCTTAGTTTCATGAAGTTCTGTAGTCAAACGTTCTGCCAAAGCCTTCTGTACAGATAAATCTGTTTTAAAATCGCTAATTTGCTCCTTGAGGGAAACTTCTTTTTTCTGTACTTTTTCCAGAGTCGCAGTCAATTCTTTAATTGTAATTTCTAAATCTGCCTTAGTCGGAGTTGTGCGCCTATTAGAAGTTGATGCTGGTTCTTCCTCCAATGGAGAAGAATTATCTTCTTCAACTTTTTGTGCAGTTACTTCAATTGCTGTGTCACCAACCTGGGGTGTAAATTTTTGAGCTTCTTCTTGTAGTAAGTCAGAAAGATTTTTCTTAGCCATTATTTCCTCCAATCATGCATTAATTCATCAGCCACACGACGGTAATCAGATTCTGCTTCCCGTGCGTTTTTTCCTCGCCATTGAGTAATTGCTACACCTTCAAGGGCGGCTCTTTCATGCGCTTTATAGGTACGAATAAAAGTATTAAAAACTGGAATACCTAGTTGTAAAAGAGTTTTTTGTGCTTCTAGTGCTTCTCCTGAACTGCGGGTATCCACTTTAGTTAACAGTACCCGATGGGGAGTACCCATAGGGATAACGGCTTGTCTAACTGTCTCAATTAGGACAGCTAAATCCATTGCTGCTGGGGGTGTGGGTAAAACCAGATAATCTGCGATCCCTACTACCGCCGCTAAAGCTTCAGAACGCAATGCTGGAGGCGTATCTACTATGACTAAATCGTAACTTGTTATTTTTGGTAATTCACCTAAAAGTTGTGGATTTGTATCTTGAGCCAAATCAAATCCCATCCCCTGCTGATTTCGTCGAAACCACCAACTAGCAGAACCTTGAACATCTGCATCTATCAGCAGGACTTTTTTGTTTTGGGCAAAGTTAGCAGCTAAGTTGACTGCGGTAGTCGTTTTACCGACTCCGCCCTTACCGTTAAGGATAGCAATGATTTTTGGCACTTTTTACTTCCGACCCAGCCTGATCCCAATTCGGGTTTTTAGATTTTGGATTAAAATTACTAACTATTTCAAGTTGTTATTACATCAATGTACCGCTTTTTGGGGACTTGCAATTTAAAAAAATTGCCCCGGTTAAAATTTAGAATATATAAATTGTGCAAATGAATATGACATCAGCCAACAGCTTACCACAGTTAGTTAAAATGCCGCTTTGGCGCGGGAGAATCAAGTTTTTTATGCAGCCAGTGAAGTATGTGGAAGATTTTGCCAAAGTCTATGGTGATAGCTTTACACTATCAGGTTCCGGGGATAGCTGTTTGGTGTATTTCAGCGAACCAGAAGCATTAGAGCAGATTTTTACTACTGATCCTAGTCATTTTGAGGTGGGGAGAGGGAATAGGGGTTTAAGATTTTTGTTGGGTGACCGCTCTTTAATGTTAATGGATGGAGAACCCCACCAACGTCAAAGGCAACTTTTAGCCCCTCCTTTTCATGGGGAAAGAATGCGGGCTTATGGTCAAGATATCCAGGAAATTACTCGGCAAGTAAGTGATAATTGGCAGATGGGTAAGCCCTTCAATATCCGAGAATCCATGCAAGAAATCACCTTGCGAGTCATATTACGGGTAATATTTGGTTTAGATGAAGGAGAGATGTTTGAAGAATTGAGGCGATCGCTCTGTTCTCTGTTAGACTTCATGACATCACCGATTATGTCCAGTGCTTTCTTTTTTCGGTTCCTGCAAAAAGACTTTGGTGCTTGGAGTCCTTGGGGTTGGATTGTGCGCCAACAAAAACATATCGACGAACTAATTTATACTTTAATTCAGCAACGTCGAGCAGAACCTGATCAAAACCGCCAAGATATCCTTAGTTTAATGATGGCTGCTCATGATCAAAATGGTCAAGGAATGTCAGACCAAGAATTACACGATGAGTTAATGACTGTTTTAGTAGCGGGACATGAAACCACAGCTTCCGCGTTAACCCTACGGTGTACACACAAGTCTTAAAATTCCTACTAGTGCTTGGTTTCGTCATCTAGCTTGAGGTTTTGCGATCGCTCTGGAAGCCTGTCATTGCGTTCGCGTTAGCGTCTCGTAGAGAGGAGGAACGACGGAGCAATCGCAAAAACCATGGGATGATGTGATTACTTCGCTCCGCTCGTAATGACAATTTAAGGGGTCTATAACGCCTAAAACCCTTGCAGATAGTACTTGTGTGTACACCGTAGCCGCGTTAACCTGGGCGTTTTACTGGTTGGATAGATTACCAGAAGTGCGAGAAAGATTACTACAGGAAATAAACTCTTTGGGAGTCAATCCAGAACTCAGCCAAATCGCTAAACTTCCCTATTTAACAGCAGTTTGTCAAGAAACACTGCGAATTTATCCTATTGTGATGGCAGGTTTCCTGCGAGTTGTCAAAACTCCGATTGAGATTATGGGTTATAAATTACCAGCAGGAACATTTATAATCCCCAATATTTACTTAGCACATCATCGAGAAGAAGTATATCCGCAACCCAAACAATTTAAACCAGAACGCTTTTTAGAAAGGCAATTTTCACCTTATGAATACTTACCCTTTGGTGGTGGAAATCGTCGTTGTATTGGTTTAGCATTTGCTCAGTATGAAATGAAACTAGTTTTGGCAACAATTCTTTCAAATTTTCAACTCTCACTATTAAATCAGCGTCCTGTTAATCCTGTGCGTCGGGGTTTAACTTTAGCTGCACCTGGGGGAATGAAAATGATTCCGAGATCAAAAATGCTAATACAGCAGTGATATTGTAAAATTTGGAGACGTTGTATACAGATAGTAGAAATCAGGAATCAGGAGTAAAAATAGTACACTGCGGCGTAAATAAACCTGGAAACTGCTATAACGTCTCTATTATTTAAAATTAATTTTCAGAGTTATTAGTTAATACCTCATCTGGAATTTCTCGCTGATTAGCCAGACGTTCATAATGTTCTTGATCACGATATTTAATTGTTCTCATTGGTTGATTTCCAACAATAGCCAAAGGTTCAACATTACTTGTTACCACTGTCCCCGCAGCGATAATTGCACCATCACCAATAGAAACTCCTGGAACAATTAAGACATTTCCAGCAATCCAAACATTACTACCAATAATTACAGGCTTATGAATATAAACATTATGTTGATATGGTAAATCATTACTTTGATAGTCATGATTGGCCGAGAGGATAATCACATTAAATCCGATTGTAGTATTATCGCCAATTGTAATTCCCCCACGACCATCTAATAAAACATCTGGACCGATATAGACTTTATTACCAAGAGATACATTCTGGGGATGAGAAATTTCTAAATCACGTTTAAAGCGAACACCTTCACCACAAAATTTTAATTGAGGCTTGATTTGTTGATGTTTATATCGTCTGATTTTGGTTTGAACGTATTCTTCCCAAACTACCAAGCGAGGAACTAAATGGTTGACAAATAGACGTTCTAACTTATTAACAATTTTACTTCTAATTTTTTCCATCCCCATAAATCCTCAGCGTCCCTCTGCGTTAAAAGGCATTTATCTGTTCACTCATCCTCTCCTCCAACAATTCCAACAAACTATCCACATCCTGACTAACTTGCTCAAAACAAACTTCCGGTTTAGGTTCAGGTGCAAATTGAATTAACTTAATTTCCCCTTTCCCAATACCAATCATCACAACTTCAGTTTCTGGTTTATTATTCTCAATAATTCCTAGAATTTCTTGCAGCCGATTTTCAACTCTATCATTTAGTTTTTCTATCTCGGCTTGGGGACAATAAACGAAATGTGGCTTTGGTTGTAAATCAATACCAATAGTACCTTGACTGTTACCATGTTCCAATCGCAGTCCCCAAAATAATGCTGCTAATTCTTGCTGATGTGCTTTGACAAATCTATCCAATTGTCGCCGCCATTTACTATCTTCTGTTTCCGGTTGGGTACTACCAAACATCATAAATAATTCGTAATTTGTAATTCGTAAGTTTAAATTTTCCCCTCTTTGCTTGCGGAGAGGGGTTGGAGTTCTTCTATCTCAACCCTGATTGTACACGCCAGAGGCTTGTATAAATGCCATCTTTCTCTAAAAGTTGTTCATGGATTCCTAACTCTACTAATTGTCCGTGTTCCATGACATAAATGCAATCAGCATTGCGGATAGTAGAAAGACGATGTGCGATTACCTACGGTACACTATGCGATCGCTATCCTAGTCCGATTGACGGTAATCCATTCTCAGGAACGCTGAATAGCTGCTTCTGTCTCATTATCCACTGCTGAGGTAGCTTCGTCTAAGATTAAAATTGGTGGATCTTTTAGCAATCCGCTGTCTTTGTCCACCAGATAACTTACTTTTGCCCCCTCTCCCCCACAATTGTCTCATAACCTTGGGGCAAACGCATAATAAAATCATCTGCTGCCACCACTTTCGCAGCCATGATCATATCTTCATTTTTGGCATCAACCGTCCCATAAGCAATATTTTCAGCTACAGTACCACGAAATAAAAACACATCCTGACTTACCAAACCAATACAACGGAGTAAATCTCGTAAATTCAAACTTTGTAAATTCACACCATCTACAGTTATTTTTCCGTCTTGTACTTCGTATAATCGCCATAAAAGTATCGTCGCAAAAAGAGCAATTGCCTTAGTATTGCTTTGGCGATAAGCATCACTTTCAGACTCTAGCATTTGGCTTCATAATCTTCATCTGTGAAACTTTTAATAGTAGTAATAGCGCTGAGATTATTCGATAACCTGCCATTAAGCAAACCAACTTTTTTCCGTACTTCAGCGTAGCGGGATGCTCTAGTAATTTCTGAAAAGCTACCAAACCAGCTAAAATAAAAGGCATAGGCAACATTGCCATCCATGCCACACTAGGAGCTAAAATATTATTACCACACAATCAATTTGATCAGTCTTGAGTACTAATTTAAGTACAATAACTATGAAGGTATTTGAGTTAAATGTGTTACTTAGCTCAAAAATAAGCATTTAAAACTAACAGGAGATAAGAGTTTGAATACTAAACAACTAGGGAATTGGCAAACTACCACCTTCGGAATTGTATTGGCAATATTGGTACTTTTTGGACTCAATTCTTTTGTGATTATCAACCCTGGACAAGCTGGAGTAATCAGTATTTTAGGTAAAGCAAGAGATGGTGCTTTGTTGGAGGGTATTCACTTAAGACCACCATTTATCTCGGTGATAGATGTGTATGATTTAACGGTACAAAAATTTGAAGTTCCCGCAGAGAGTTCTACTAAGGATCTACAAAATTTATCTGCCAGATTTGCTATTAACTTTCGTCTTGATCCTATCCAAGTAGTTCAAGTAAGAAGGAAACAGGGTACTTTAGAAAACATTGTCTCAAAAATCATTGCTCCCCAAACCCAGGAAGCATTTAAAATTGCAGCAGCGAGAAGAACAGTAGAAGAGGCAATTACCAAAAGAAGTGAATTAAAAGAAGATTTTGACACTGCTTTAGGCGATCGCTTAGATAAATATGGGATAATCGTATTAGATACGAGTGTAGTTGACCTAGCCTTCTCCCCAGAATTTGCCAGAGCAGTTGAAGAAAAACAAATAGCGGAACAGCGAGCGCAAAGAGCCGTCTATATAGCGCGAGAAGCTGAACAAGAAGCCCAAGCAGACATTAATCGCGCTAAAGGTAGAGCCGAAGCTCAAAGACTCTTAGCAGAAACTCTCAAAGCACAGGGAGGACAATTGGTTTTGCAAAAAGAAGCAATTGAAGCTTGGCGAAATGGCGGTTCACAAATGCCAAATGTACTTGTGATGGGTGAAGGTTCCCAAGGTAGCATCCCATTTATTTTCAACTTAGGTAAGATGTCAAATCAATCTTGATTTTAATCAAAAATACTAGTAAGGTGGGCTAGTCCCATCTTCAACACAACAGTAACACCAGAAACATAATAAACGTATATATGCCTACTCCCCAAGATTCCAACCTCACCATCTCAGAAGCAAAAAAAATCCTCAACAAATTCAACTGTCTGGATATTGCCCCGGTTCTTAAACCATCAGAAAAAGTTTTAACCCGTCAGGCATTAACTTTCATGGCCAGCCTTTCAGATTACCAAATTTTAGGAATTTGTGCTGATACAGCAGAGGAAGGTATTCTGGCAATGAAAACCTATTCTCATGCTTTTCATTATGAAGCCCCAAGTAATTTGCAAACACCTGATGGGCCAGTTTATATCAAACTAAATGGTAAAAATGGACTGTGTTATCTCGATTCTTACTATGGGCATCATCGGGGAGTATTAGTTTCTTGTCAATCTTATCAAGAAACAGGAATCAATGAGATGTATGGACATTTACCTCTAGATTTATTTGTATAGTATTTATAATAAATCAACTAATAAATCAACTGCGACCTTGGGTGGGCATTGCCCACCAAATAACTAATAACTAATGATTAAAATTTTATGAGTATTATCACTTTACAATCAGTTAAAAAAGACTTTGGTATCAAAGAAGTTTTAAAAGATGCGAGTTTTAGCCTTGATATCACAGATAAAGTTGGTCTAATTGGTACCAATGGTTCCGGTAAATCAACATTATTAAAAATGATTGCAGGGTTAGAATCAGTTGATAGTGGTCAAATTTTAGTTAACTCTGGTTCTAAAATTATCTACTTACCCCAACAGCCAAACGTAGATGAAAATCGCACTGTTTTAGAACAAGTATTTGCTGACAGTGGTGAACAGATGGCTTTAGTAAAGGAGTACGAAGAACTTTCTGATAAATTAGCTCATCATTCAGAAGATAGTCAGCTAATGTCTCGTTTCTCTGCGGTAATGCAGAAAATGGACTCAACTGGTGCATGGGAACTAGAAACTAATGCCAAAATCATTCTCACTAAATTAGGAATTGCTGATTTTGATGTTAAAGTTGGTACTTTATCTGGAGGCTATCGTAAGCGGATTGCACTAGCAACAGCGTTATTAGCAGAACCAGATGTATTGCTCATGGATGAGCCAACAAACCATCTTGATGCACTATCTGTAGAATGGTTACAAACTTATTTAAGTCGCTATCGTGGCGCACTTTTCTTAATTACCCACGACCGCTATTTTCTAGATAGAGTTACTAATAGAATCATCGAAATTGATAGAGGTGATATCTACACTTATTCAGGTAACTATTCCTATTATCTCGAAAAGAAGGCTTTAGCTGAAGAATCTGCTGTCAGCAGTCAACGGAAACATCAAGGTGTATTGCGGCGCGAATTAGAATGGCTCAAACGGGGTCCCAAAGCCAGAAGTACAAAACAAAAAGCCAGAATTGATCGCGCTCATGCACTGCGTGATACTGAGTTTAAACAAGTTCAAGGTAAAGTTGATATTTCTACAGTTAGTCGTCGGATTGGCAAAAAAGTTATTGAACTCAATAACATTAGTAAATCTTACGATGACCGAATTTTAATTAATAATTTCACCTACGAATTTAGTCCCGAAGATCGCATTGGCATTATTGGTGCTAATGGTGCAGGTAAATCAACTTTAATGAATATCATCACCGGACAAGTTCAGCCAGACTCCGGGACTGTAGAAATTGGTAGTACAATTCACATTGGTTATTTTGACCAACATTCTGAAGAATTACTCACGGAATTAAATGAAAATCAACGGGTAATTGATTACATCAAAGAAGAAGGAGAATTTATTCAAATAGCTGACGGTACTAAAATTACTGCTTCTCAAATGTTAGAGAGGTTTTTGTTTCCTGGAAGTCAGCAATATGCGCCAATTAATAAACTTTCTGGTGGTGAAAAACGGCGGTTATTTCTATTACGCTTACTTATCAGTGCGCCTAATGTCTTGATTTTAGATGAACCAACTAATGATTTAGATGTGCAAACATTAGCGGTATTAGAAGAATATTTAGAAGATTTTTCTGGATGTGTAATTGTAGTTTCCCATGACCGCTACTTTTTAGATCGCACCATAGATACTGTATTTGCGCTCGAACCCGGTGGTAATTTCAAGCAATATCCTGGTAACTACTCAGTTTATTTAGATTACAAAAAAGCTGAAGAAGCCGCACAACAAGAAATAGCTAATACTACAGAAAAGCCCAAAAATAGCACTGAAGAAAAATCTACATTTTCAGAACCAGAAACCGAAACTAAAAAGCGACGGAGATTATCTAATTGGGAAACAAAAGAATTTGAACAGTTAGAAGGTAAAATTGCCAAATTAGAAGATGAAAAAACAGCCGCAGAAAAAGCACTAGTAACTGTTTCTCCTGGCAATTATACCCAAGTTCAAAAGCTTTATGAACAGGTGGAAACACTCAAAAAGGCGATTGATGTAGCGACAGAACGCTGGTTAGAATTAGCGGAAATGGATTCTTAAATATAGCGATTCTCTTCCGCATACAATACAATCAAGGACGGGGAAACCCCGCCCCTACAGATTTGGCGATAAAAAACGCTATCAGGAAGATTTTCTATGTCGCTAAATCAGCATTCAATTTTTCTGATTATTTACGTATTGGGTAACTCTTCACCAGTCCAAGTTTTGTCTATACTAATTACCCAAGGGATACCGTTATTAACTGGTGAACTAATACTAATTTTAGCTGTGTTAGCAAACCGTTTTAACGTTTCGGCTAAGTAGGGAACAGTAGTCATGATGTTCTGGTAACTTTCAATATTATGACAAACCATGATTAACATCAAAATACCGCTATTGACTTTGAAATACCAATGGCAACTAGATAATAAAATGCGTACCATACTATTACAAGCTAGGAAAAATCGCTTTTTAGTGACTTCTTCTAGTTGACTGAGCAATAATTCACTGATTTGTGTAGTTTTATAAGAAGGCAAATCATCTGGAGATAGATATGGTTTAGTCATGGGATTTCGTCCTTTTTCAAAAGAACAAGAGACTGACGTAATCTAAATAATTCCGCATGATCAATTAGTGAGTTACGTCAGATGTTAAGATTTTCCAAAGTGACAACCGTTCACTCCCATACGAATGTTTATATAATTCGTATGTCCTGCACATCAATTTTCCACATATTTTCTTAGCAAGTTAGATACAAAACTACATTAAGTTTTGTGGTAATTGCCAATAAGTTGAGGACTTACGTAAGAGTCACATTTAATATCTTTTGCAGGTGCGGTGCGTCAGATATATAAATTGGTTATTATCAATAGATTTTCGACATCTGACGCACCCTACTAATATTCCAGTTGTGTAAGTTCTGATATTTAAGAACTGTATTCTTGTGTTTCTGTGGTAATCCACATAAGTTCTAACCACAAATGAGGATAAGCTGTTTTTAGCTTTGATAAAGGATCTCGCAGTAATTTGGTAGCATTTAAGCAAACAACTTCAGGTAGTCCTAAATATTTTGCTACTTCTCTGAGTAAATCTTTTTCAACTACTAGAGATGCAACAATTTCATGAGGACAGTAAATGCCAATATACTGCACAGGAGTAACACAAGAACGCGTTAAGTAAGGAGTTATTACTTTCACATAACAGTGTCGTAGTAATTCCCATACTCGCGGGTGCATTTCTTCAATAATGGTGTTAAAGTTATCGGCTAATTTTTCTTCAGTAATCATAATTCTCTCCATGACTGGTGCATAATAGTGCAACCAGGATAAAGAACTTTTTCAGTTCTACAAACCATCAATTGTTGAAAATATTTTCACTTACACCTGAAAACTCTTCGTTGTTAACGGTGCGTTATAGAAATCATCAAAACTGAATTTTCTGGGGAAAACTGTATTTTTTACTACTATTTACCAAATTAATTGGTAAATATATAAATTTTTAGCCAATTTTAAATGCAGAGGTGCAACACACATTGCTGAAATGCACCTATATGATTCAAACTGGGGCGATCGCGTTACGACAACATATGATTTTGTCTCACGCAGAGGCGCAGAGGCACAGAGAGTAAGAGCCTGAGAGATTGAATATTTGAGATTTAGCATTTTTTTCCACATCACATCATGTAAATATGTTCAGGATTTTTAACCTGTTTGCGGTGGAACGCGCACCTCCTGCGAGGTTCTACAGGGTTCTACAAGCGATCGCATCTATAACCCTACAGCGTGAACTTTTCATCATCTGAGCTTCTGTTAAAGGTGGACTATTCCAGTCCACTTTCCATACCATTATCTCCCTTCTGTACTTGATGCATAAATAACTCTATATAGTTTAGTCTCTAGTTTTTGTTTCCTGTTTAAATAATTTAATTAAATTTGATTAATGCTCTAGATAAACATTGTAATTTCAAATTTTAATTTAATATTATTGATTAGCATAGATAAAATAAATCAACATAAATATACTGGAGTGATTATGCCAAAACGCATTCTTGTAGAAGTTAATAGTTGGTTTCAGCGAGATAGAATTGTCCGCAATTTAGAAATTTTCCAAGATATTATTGTTATTTCTCTATGCGTCAGCCTATTCTGTGTGATGTTAATCAGATTAGGAGATATGTTTTTCTCATTTTTGCATCCACTTGATTTACGGCAAGTAACATCTGATATTTTGTTTATCTTGATACTTGTTGAATTATTTAGACTGTTAGTTGATTACATTCAAGAACATAGCATCTCTGTCGGTGCAGCAGTAGAAATTACTATTGTTTCTGCTTTACGAGAAATTATTCTACGAGGTGTGCTAGAAATTCCGCGTGATCAAATTTTTGGAATTTCTGTATTTCTATTAGTATTAGCAGGGATTTTTATCACTATTCCTTGGATATCTAAATCATTTGGAAATATCAAAGTTAGCGAAGATTAAGCATTATCTTTAATTTGTATAATTAGAGGCTGTTTCTAAAAAAATGTGAATACTGAAAATGCAATCATCACATTATTAAAAGTATGATTCATGTAATATAGAAACACATCAATTCTAACCTTCATAATTGTTTATAAACGGCCTCTCATGTCGCTGTATTGTAAATTGCTCAATTAAATTAATCTTGTTTACTTAATATTCCTGCATTTATGAAATATACAGGAATATTTAATCTGTAAAAAATTGTTGATATTTAGCTATGACTAAGGTAGAATAAACCCATTTTTTTTGAATATAGCTTTAGCTTGATCGCTAGATAAAAATTGGGAAAAATTCTTAGCTGCATCAACATTTTTACTACGTTTAAGGACTGCTAAAGGATAAATAATTGCAGAGTGATATTTTTCGTCAGCAGCAACTACAACTTTTACGTTTTTGGAAATTTTTGCATCAGTAGTATAAACTAAACCTGCGTCAGCGTTTCCAGTTTCTACAGATGCTAGAACTTGGCGCACGTTATTAGCATAAACCAGTTTTGAATTGATCTGTGTCCAGAGTTTCAATTTTTCCAAAACTTGTTGTGCATATTGTCCAGCAGGTACGCTTCTAGGTTCACCAATAGCGATTTTTTTAACTTTTGCATCTTTAAGATTGTAAAAGCTGGTTACACCAGAAGAATTAGCTGGTACAACCAACACAAGCCTGTTTTTAGCGATGATGGTACGAGTACCAGGAATTAAAAGATTTTTTTGCTCTAAAGCATCTACTTGTTTTTTCGCAGCAGAGATAAATATATCCGCAGGGGCCCCTTGCTCAATTTGTTGTTGCAAAGCACCAGAACTACCAAAGTTATAATTAATGTTGATGTTTGGCTGATTTTGTTGGTAGAGGGGCTGAATTTCTTTTAGTACATCTTGCAGACTTGCCGCAGCAGATACCAGCAAGTTTGTATTGGATTGTGCTACTACAGGGGCTGAAATTAGTCTTGGTAAGCCAATTGTTATTAGTACTGTAGTCAATGCTGTCACAATTGATATCATCAACCATCTTCTTTTCATTGAAAAAAGCTTGTTTGAGAACTTTCGTTTCATGAGAAGTGATACTCAATAGAGTCTTTGTAATGTTATTCAGATGTTTACCGTTTAAGTTGGTAAATATTTGCATATCTACATTCTGAAAGATGTATTGTAGAATACAATTTATTTTTATTGCTGGGTATAAAGTAATTTTTACCAACTAAGTCGGTGAATAAGTTTTGTCCAAATTTTGCACCTGTTATTGTTAAACCTCGTCCAAGTTGAGAACTGGAGTTTTTCAAAAGGGAACTCTTAACAGGGAAGAGTATAGGATTTAGGAACAAAACCCGATTAAGAAAAAACTATTGGTTTCAAAGTAGACGTGGTTTACAATAAGTATGAATTGATATTGAAGTTGGTAGAGCAACCTTACCAACTAGTTTGGTAAATATCTTTGATTTTAAGTTTTGGAGTCGATTTTATCCGCTCAAGCGGCTTTTTTTATGTTAGCGTGTCAATAATGCGTAGTTGCTATCATTATGCAAATCCGAAATATGGAACATTCTTAGTTAGGACTTAGGCAAGTGTCACACCAAACATCTATTTTATGGTGCATCAAATATCAAATATCTGTTTATTTGCAGGATTTATGAAGTCTGACGCACCCTACAAAGCAAGTCAGTTGCGTAAGTACTGTTAGTATATCTATTGTTTTTTTGACCCTAATTATTTTATACCTATATTTTACTTAATTTTTTCTCCAAACAAACTGAAGATTACCTAGACCAAACATCACAGTAGAAGGTTGTTGTTACCAAAACCCTATATACTAGACTAGAATTCAGTGAAATTTGAGCTTTTTGTTAATTGCAATACCATAAACTATTAATTTTTAGATGAAATACTAGATAGTTTTTAAGATTATTTAGTAGGAACTAAATCCACTATCATCAGAAAAACCGACATTCATGTGGTGTGAAAATCAAGAGGGGAATGAACAAATGGATTTACGTGGAGATGCATTGCAAATCCTCAGAGAAACTAGCCGAACTTTTTATATTCCAATAAGTACTTTACCGTCAGGGTTGCAAGAAGCTGTTGCATCAGCCTACTTGTGTATGCGTGCTATTGATGAAATTGAAGATCATCCAGAATTGGATAATGCAACCAAGTCACATTTGTTGCGAAGTATTAGCCACACTTTACAAGCTGGGGTTGATGGTTTTGCTGTAGATGCGTTTTCTCTAGGATTTCGTGGATATGAAGATTCTTTAGCAGAAGTCAGTCTCCGGGTCAGAGAATGGTCAATTTTAGCACCAGAAAGTATTGCTCCTCGAATTTGGGATGCAACAGCAGCAATGGCAGATAGGATGGCTGATTGGGCAGAAATAAACTGGAAAATTGCAACAGAATCTGATTTAGATCGTTATACATTTGGGGTGGCAGGTGCAGTGGGCTTGTTACTATCAGATTTATGGTCTTGGTACGATGGCACGGAAACTAACCGGACTCAAGCGATTGGGTTTGGAAGGGGTTTACAAGCGGTGAATATTTTACGTAATAATACTGAAGATTTAACCCGTGGGGTAGACTTTTTCCCAGATGGTTGGAATAACGACGATCTCCAACAATATGCACGTCGTAATTTGGCTTTGGCAAATGCTTATACTAGTTCTCTTCCTGCGGGGCCGGCTTTACAGTTCTGCCAAATTCCTCTGGCTTTAGCTCATGGTACTCTTGATGCTTTGGCTAGTGGCAAGGAAAAACTCAGCCGTAGTGATGTTTATGCTTTGATTGAAAACCTGATGGATGTCAATGTCAAAGCTAGTTAATCGTCTGAGAAAATAAACATCTGGTGACAAAGTAGAGACGTTGCATACAACGTCTTTACAAGAGTTCTGGAAGATTGATATCAAAACATATCGGCAGGATCAGCGGCTTGGAGTTTACGAGTTGCGATCGCACCAGAAATTGCACACATGGTAATTGTCAGCACTAAAACTTGCATACCACGAATTATCGTCATGTATACTGGTAAGTTGGTCGCTTGCCTGGTCAATTGGTAAAGTCCCAAGGACACGGCTAAACCCGGCATGAAGCCTAGAATAGCCAAAATTAATGCTTCTTCAAATATCACAATTAACAGGTAATAATTTCGATAGCCAATGGCTTTAAGGGTAGCATATTCACGTAGATGGGCATTGACATCGGCAGAGAGAATTTGATAAACAATAATTACCCCCACCACAAACCCCATTGAGACACCTAAACTGAAAATAAATCCAATGGGTGAGTTAGTTCTCCAAAAATTGTTCTCAAATTCAATAAATTCTGCATGGGTTAATACTCTCACATCATCTGTAAGATACATTCTCAAGTTTTTGGCTACTTGTTGCGAGTCATAGCCTGGTTTAATTTTCACCAAACCAAGACTGACACTGCTAGATGGACGTTTGGGAACTAACCGTAATAAGTTCTGATCACTAGTAATTAAGCTGCCATCTGTGCCAAAAGAAGCACCTATTTTAAATAACCCACCGACAGTAATGGTGCGTCCATCAATTTCAGTCGTAACGGTTTTACCTTGGTCAATCTGTGCGATCGCTTTTTGATAATCTCCCCTTGCACCCCGATCAAATAAAACTGTATCTGGTAGTTTAATTGCAGCTAATTGTTGATTGACTTCTGGTAAATCAAAAACTGGTCTATTGGGATTAAAGCCGATTCCCAATACTGCTGTTTCTTTACGAGTTTGGGGATTTTTCCAGGTGATGACATTGAGGTAAATTGCTTCTGCTGATTGCACCCCTGGTATATCCATTGCTTGGTATAGTCTCCGTCGAGAAAAGGTAGACATACTTTGCAGGTTACGGGTTTGGGGACTAGTTAAAATAATGTCCGCGTGCAAACTGCGATGTAGCCTAGTGTTGCTGTCATAGAGTGCAGTTTGAAAACCCAGTTGCATAAACATGAGAATGTCAGCAAAGGCAATACCTGATAACGCTACCAGCAAGCGACTTTTATCATGACTTAGTTGCAACCACCCCAAAGGTGTCCGTCGTCGCAACTGTTGAAGTATTCGTATCATATTAGAAATGAAGGACTGAGGACTGGTTACTGAGAACTGGGGAGATTATTTATCTTTCTTCTGACTCCTGAACTCCTGACTCCTGACTTCTGACTCCTTCTTCCTAAAGTTCAATTACTACCTTGACTTGCATATTGGTTAAATTGGCAGCTTTCTGACTCGAAGCTGGATCTAGTCGGATATGGACTTTGATCACCCTGTTGTCAATATTGGTAGAAGGGTCAGTATTGATAGCATTCTGCCGCTGTACCTGTAAACCTATCCGTTCCACTGTCCCCTGTAATTCCATCGGTAGAACATCACCAGATACCCGTACCTGTTGCCCTGGATTTAATTTTTTAATATCGCTTTCGTAAACTTCGGCAACCGCGTACATTTGACTAGTTTGCCCAATATCGGCAATGCCATTATTTGATATTAATTCTCCAGGACGGGTGTGAATTTCAAATACCTGTCCATTTTGGGGCGATCGCACGTAAGCTTGTTGAAGATTAGCTTTTGCTTTGTTCACTACTGCTTGAGTCCGACCAATTTCAGCTTTGGCTGCGACTACATCAACTGGACGCACTTCTGCAATTTGATCTAATGTAGCGATCGCTTCTTTGATTCGTTGTTGGCCTGTTAAATAGAGACTATTTAACTCTGCTTGTGCAGCTTGCAGACTCTTTTGGGCAGTTTCTAGAGTTAGGCGTTTACTATCAAGTTGAGAGGCTGAAATTGCCCCTTCGGCATATAGTTCCTGATAACGTTGGTTTTCTGATTTCGCATTGATTAACTCAGCTTGCAAGCGGGCAATAGTCGTAGTCTGAGTATCAATATTCCCTTGGTTTTCGGCTGTCAAACGGGCAATAGTTGCTTGTTGAGTGGCAATTTCTCCACGTTTTGCACCAGCTTGAATGCGGGATAAATTAGCTTTGGCTACTTTGACTTCTTCCTCAGCTTCTTGTAATGCAGCTTGCAAGCGATCGTGATTGTCTAAAATAGCAATTATCTGTCCTTCTTTTACCCTCTCTCCTTCTTGCACCAATAACTTTTCTATCCGACTACCTTCACTAGATCCAGATGAGAGTTTAATCACTTGTCCTTGCGGTTCAATCCGTCCCAAAGCTGTAACTGTTTTCAGTTCGGGTATGATTACTACCGGCATTACTGCATCTTGGGCTTTATCTCTCAATCGCATGACAGTAAATGTACCAATGCCTACAACGGTGAATGAGGCAATTATAGATATAGTAATTGGTAGCCAAATCAGCGCGTGAGAAGATAATGAACCTTGTAGCTTGGGGTTCTGCACAATAGCATACCTTTTAAGCGATTCAAAATTTGTTCATGAAAATGCAAATTGCTTAATCGAGGAGTATTAAGGTAGAAGTTTGCACTTGAGAAAAATATTTTTGATCTACACAAAAAACTAAACCGTTTAGTTTTAAACTGTAGGCTAGAAGGACTAGTTAAGTCAACTAGGCAGTCTTCCTTTATATAGAATTGTTGACAAAAAAGGATATTAGTAAAATATGGTACGCCCAAAAATTGGGGGGATAGAGCGAGGGCATTCAGATAAAGTAGAAAAGATTCTCCAAGGAGCAATGGGGGAGTTCTTAAAACAGGGTTACGCAGGGACTAGCATGGATCGGGTTGCTGAAGCAGCGGGAGTTTCCAAAGCAACGGTATACAGCCACTTTCAAGATAAAGTTGGACTTTTCAGCGCCTTGATAGAACGACTAGCCAGAAAACGGTTTCAGTCAATTTTTGGTCAACATCCCCTGGTGGGAGAACCCTATGTAGTTCTACGGAGTTTGGCGAAAACCGCTTTAGAGCAAATGACCACAGATCCAGAATATTTAGCATTTGAGCGAGTGCTGATTGGTGAATCTGTGCGATTTCCAGAACTAGCGCAAGTTTTTATCCGTTCTATTGCCAAACCAGCTATTGAGACTATTAGTCAATACTTAGGATCACATCCAGAATTGAAAATACCCGATCCAGAGGCAACAGCCAGAATCTTAATTGGTTCGTTAGCTCATTTTGCGATCACTCAAAAAGTTTTATATGGCGAGGATATTATCCCGATGGAGAGCGATCGCTTGATTGATGCTTTAACCCATTTAATCGTTAACTCAGCCCAAAAATAATTTCAAATAATAATAATTCAAACAATAATAAAGATTACAAAAATCCACGTTTCCCATTGGGGCGGACTGTCAACCAATTCGTCTTAGCTAGTGCTATTTGTTGATCAGTAACTTTAGCACCGGTGAGATTAGCACCGCATAAATTAGCCCCCCGGAGATTGGCCTGACTCATATAAGCATAACTAAGATCAGCACCTCTGAGATCAGCCCCTTCTAAATCAGCATGACTTAAGTAAGCTTTAGTCAAATTAGCATCCCTCAAATTCGCGTGCATCAGACTAGCTCTGCCAAAATCAGTATTTTCGAGATTTGCACCTTGGAGATTAGTTTGTTTTAATTGAGCGTGATGGAAATTAGTTCCCGATAAATCAGCACCTTGTAAGCTCAACATACTGATGTTGTACGAAGCAAAATCCCGTCTTCCCTTCACATATGCTTGGAGTAGAGTTTGAGAATTTAATTTGCGGCCAGCTTGAGAATTATTAATATCAGTGTTAACTATATCAGGAGATTTAGAGATTAATTTTTTCTGCTGAATCCGCCCAGTTCGTAATCCAGTTGTTTCCGATGACTTAGCGCGTCTAGCACGGATTGCCGCTGCTACTTCCGCTATACCATGAGTATTAGAACCAGGATGAGTAGACAAAGCACTAGAATTATCTGACTTATTGTTTACTGATTCTTTAACATCAACATCAGATTGAACTATTAACCCCTTTGCTAAACTATCTAAATATGGTTCTATCTCCAATGCTCTGAGAACATCTGGGGCCGAATGGTAGCGATTGCGGACTGAAACCTCTAACATTTTTTTCAACACACTTGTTAAATGTGGACTCACATCTACAAGCTGCTCCCACATGATTTCACCCGTTGTGGGATTGTATGGCAAATCTTTAGGAGTTTTGGCAGTCAGAAGATAAATGCACGTCACTCCTAGAGCATAGATATCACTAGAGTAAACCGGACGCATAGCCATTTGCTCTGGAGGGGCAAAACCAGGAGTACCAATTGCATAAGCTGTCAATGCTGTCTGTCCTGATTGCTCGGCAGCTACTTGGGTGACTTGGTTTTTGACAGCCCCAAAATCAATCAGTACTAGTCTGGCATCTTGAGAGCGGCGAATTAAGTTAGCTGGTTTGATATCACGGTGAATCACCTTTAGCTCATGGATGTATTGCAGCAATGGCAGGATCTCACTCAAGAACTGTTTGACTCCGGCTTCGCTATAGAGTCCAGTTTTTCTTACTTCCTGTTGGAGAGTAGCACCACTGATATATTCTTGAACTAAATAAAATTGTTTTTCCTCTTCAAAATAGTCCAATAGCCGTGGTATTTGCGGATGATTGCCAATTTGACCCAAAGTTTTGGCTTCCCTCTCAAACAGTTCTCGTGCCATTTGTAATATGTGTGGAGCTGTTCCTGAAGGACGCAGCTGCTTAATCACACAACTTGGTTCTCCTGGCAAAGCTTCATTTCTAGCTAAAAATGTGGCTCCGAAACCTCCCTGTCCTAAAGGTTTATACACTCGATATTGACCACATTTACCACGCAACGTTAGTGGCGAGTCACAAGATTGGCATCTTGGACTAGATGCCACATTTTTAGGATGGGAACAGGTAGGATTGAAGCAATAGCTCATGCACTTTTAACTCGCTGCACAACGAAGTGATGTAGGAAATTAGACTCTGATTCTATTATTGAGAGTAAATTGCAATTTTGTCAGGTAATTTCTGCTGAAAACTAGTTTTTAAAGAGTTCTTAAATTTATACATGATGCTAATTAAGGTTATAGTAAAGTATTTAAACAGCATCTACTTTGAAAGCCATAGTTTTTTGGAATAAGGGTAAAGCTCATAACTTAACCCACAAACGAATAATATACTTTCCTTAAAAACTCCAGGTTTCAACATGGACAGGGCTTAAAACAAACTATCAGCTAAAACTAATTTTTTTTCTCCTAACTATTATCTCACTAAAATCAAGCTATTATCTCCAATATTTTTATGTAAAAATACTGAAAAACTAAATTATTAATTATACAAAATTAATGTGTAACTAGTATCATGATGATTTCCGTATACAGCCGATCTTAAATTGTAGTTTGAATTTTTTTCTATAACATATGAATTGCTGTTCATATGTTATATTATTATTTTCAACAACGAAATGGAGAAATTATTATGACAACCGTAAACCAAATGAAATGCGCCTGTCCGAGCTGCTTGTGCGTTGTTTCATTAGAAAGCGCTATTCTCAAAGACGATAAATACTATTGTTCTGATGGTTGTGCAGAGGGTCATCAAACCATCAAAGGCTGTGGTCATAATGGATGTGGCTGTTAAGTAGTGCTGCGGCCTGGGGTTAGGGAACTCTTAACAGGAAAGAAAACTCATTCCCTGTTAAGAGTTTCCTGTTCCCTATTACAGACTAGACATCACATCTCTTGCAGCGGCTAACGTCTGCTCAATATCTCCATCTGTATGAGCTAAAGAAGTGAACCCAGCTTCAAACTGAGATGGTGCTAAGTAAATACCATGCTCTAACATTCCACGATGGAACCGCCCGAACTTGGCTGTATCTGCTTTTTTCGCATCCTCATAATTATGGACTGGCCCGGCGGTGAAAAATAAACCAAACATGGCGCTGATATTACCACCGCAGACTGCATGACCCGTTTCTTGAGCAATTTTAAGCAACCCATTGGTTAGCTTCTGAGTCATCTGTTCTAGAGAATCATAAGTACCGGGTTTTTGCAGCAATTCCAGTGTCTTGATTCCAGCAGTCATTGCTAGGGGATTACCAGAAAGAGTCCCAGCTTGATATACAGGGCCAGCAGGTGCAACCATCGACATGATATCGCGGCGACCACCATAAGCTCCCACTGGCAAGCCACCACCGATAATTTTACCGAGTGTTGTCAAATCTGGAGTGATGCCAAATTTTTCTTGAGCGCCACCATAGGCAATACGGAAGCCAGTCATTACTTCATCAAATACGAGTAAGGCCCCATGCTCGTGGGTAAGCTCCCGCAATCCTTCTAAGAAGCCAGCATCAGGAGTAATAAAGCCAGCATTACCAACTACTGGTTCGAGAATTACGCCAGCTATCTGGTTGGGGTTTTCCTCAAATAAGGCTTTGACAGCTTCCAAATCATTATAAGGAGCTGTTAATGTATCGCTAGTTGCAGCTTTGGGAACTCCTGGTGAATCGGGTAAGCCAAGTGTAGCTACACCAGAACCTGCTTTGACCAGGAACATATCAGCGTGTCCGTGATAGCAACCTTCAAACTTGATGATTTTATCCCGTTTGGTGAAGGCTCGCATTAACCGAAGTACGGCCATACAAGCTTCAGTGCCAGAATTGACAAATCTGACCATTTCGATGCTTTTAACTGCATCTATCACCATTTCTGCTAAAACATTTTCTAGTACACAGGGTGCGCCAAAGCTAGTACCTTTTTCTAAGGCTGTATGCAGTGCTGTGATCACTTCTGGATGGGCATGACCACAAATAGCGGGTCCCCAGCTCCCAACATAGTCAATGTATTTGTTATCATCTACATCCCAAATGTAGGCTCCGTTAACGCGATCAAAAACTATGGGTTGTCCACCAACAGATTTGAAAGCGCGAACTGGAGAACTTACTCCCCCTGGCATCAGGTTTTGAGCAGCAGCAAATATTTCTTGTGATTTTGTCGTTTTAATTGTGGTGTTTACCAAGGTTTCCTCCCAAAAGTGGGGAATAAAAAGAGCTTCTCTATCTTAGGATAGGGTCAAAAATTGCAGAAAATTTCTATCCTGATGGGATTGCCTGAACCAAAAAAATAACAATAATTTTAATACACATCGAATCAAAACTTACTCTTATTAGATATGCGGACTCGACGATCTGAGACTTAATCAGGATCTTTATGAAAAAGATGCTAGTTGCTCTATTGAGAATGGTATCGTGAATGCATCAATGATTGTTAAATTTAAAGTAAATTAGCTGGTATGTCTTCTCCCGAACTGAGATCGCTCCAATCTGCTATCCCTGTGGAAAAAATTCGCTACGATGACAAGGGTTTAGTGGCGACCATTGTCCAAGATTATCTGGATGGTACTGTCTTGATGATGGCGTGGATGAATCGGGAGTCTTTACAAAAGACGTTGGAAACTGGAGAAACTTGGTTTTGGAGCCGTTCCCGTCAGGAGTTGTGGCACAAAGGAGCAACTTCTGGACATATTCAAAAGGTGCAAAGTATTCGTTATGACTGTGATAGCGATGCCATATTGGTGGTAGTGGAGCAGTTGGGGGATATTGCTTGTCACACTGGGGAGCGTAGTTGTTTTCATCAAGTAGATGGGAAAATTATCCCACCACCAGGGGATATGTTGTCGCAGGTATTTGATGTCATATGCGATCGCCGTGACCATCCCAATGAAAGTTCTTATACCTGTAAGTTATTGGCTGGTGGTGATAACAAAATTTTGAAAAAGATTGGTGAGGAAAGCGCTGAGGTTGTGATGGCCTGTAAAGATGATGATGCTGATGCGATCGCAGGTGAAGTTGCGGATCTGTTTTATCATACCCTTGTTGCGATCGCACATCATCAAGTTGACTTAAAAGCTGTATATCGCAAATTGCAAGAGCGTCGGAAATAGAGGCCGGGAAAGATGAAGCGGAATATTAATCTTTTCTCCTGCTGTTAATTAACCCCCTATCCCCTGCACTTGATTAAGCTCAGTTGTCACCAAATCTTGATATTTTTGTAATTCTTATCATTCACTCCTATTATCCTCGTTCATTCCACAGAGTTTCCACAGGAGCTTTACCTGTTTTCCACAGATGTTTAACGAGATCATAGGCTCTGGCTAAGTTACTGGGGATTTTATCCTTTCAGCACCAAAAAAGTCGGCAACTGAGATTTTATTGAGTTTTATAACAAAAATTAGGCTCTAATCCTTATTATTCCGTCAATAGTTATTTTTCCCCTGCTACTTTTTAACATTTCGCAGCATTGACAAACCTACCCCCTCTTAGCGCACAATGATTCGGCTTGCGTTTTTAGTCCGTTCCACTATTAGCATCAACTTTGTAAGTTTACCTGAAATGATTAGTACATATGATCTATCTGGTAAAGAATTGGATAAAACTTTCACTGCAAGCAAAATCTCTTGATAAACCTTATACAAGGAAAATATTTAATGAACACAACAGTTAATCTCTTTACAGAAATTCCCGAAACACTCCATGACTCCCTAAACAACTACTTAGAAACCCATCCTGATTGGGATCAAAACCGAGTATTGACAGCAGCATTATCATTATTTTTACTCCAAAATGGAGATACTGATCGCAGCGCTGCACGTATCTACTTAGAAACTTTGTTTCACCAGTGCTAAACAGAAATACTAAAATCAAATTTCCACCCTTTTGTGTTTATGACTAATAGACATAGAAGTGAAAAAGATTATAGAGACGAGAATCCCTACCCATGGAACGTCTCTATAAGGGTTCTAAAATTGTGATAGCCAGGGTGCTGTTAAGAAACTAGTT
This sequence comes from Anabaena sp. WFMT, assembly GCF_051781005.1. Lineage (NCBI taxonomy): Bacteria > Bacillati > Cyanobacteriota > Cyanophyceae > Nostocales > Nostocaceae > Anabaena > Anabaena sp. WFMT. The sequence goes on from NZ_JBPWOA010000018.1 coordinate 195,936, forward strand.
GGTGCAGCTTGTATGGAAAGTTTGTTTTATTCAAGTTCTGCTGGGCAAGTTTTTGATAGACAACAGAGCTTTTTTTCAGATTCATTAATATTTAAGTTTAGACCAATTTAAAAGGATCTAATCTTCCTAAAACAGCCATATCTTCCGCGTCTAATTCTACAGGTATACCACTGCGAATTAGTTCAGAAAAGTCTTCATTTGGAACCATGATTGTCAGTGTATAAAGACGAGTATCACCTGTATTTTTAATTAAATGAGTACCTGTAGGCGGTACTAATAAACTATCTCCGGCTTTAATAGGTACACTTTTTCCATCACAAATGGCGATTCCTTCTCCTTTGAGGATGAAAAACATTTCCAATGCCCATTGATGACGATTTGGTGGCGTTTGTCCACCCACATCAAAGATTTCTACACAACAAGTTAAGGAAGTATTAGCAATTGCCGAATCAAAAATAATTGCTAACCGATTAGATTCATTGGGACTTATGCGGTATGTTTGATAATCTTTGGGAGATTTGATAACCGGAATGACACAACTAGTAGTATACATATATTTGGTAATGGGTAATGGGTAATGGGTAATGGGTAATGGGTAATGGGTAATGGGTAATTGGTGATTGGTGATTGGTAATGGGTAATGGGTAATGGGTAATGGGTGATTGGTAATTACGAATTACGAATTACGTTCGCGGAGCGTTTCCGCAGGAAATATTACGAATTACGAATTACGAATTATTTATCGCTGTGGCAATTGCTGAGGAATCTGTGACAAAACCAAAGCATTGTTTAATGTTGTATAACGTAGCCAGCCAGCAATATTCAGGTGACGTTGTAGCGGTGCAATCTTGGACTAAAATGCAGTCATATCCTAAAAAGTTGGCATCACATAGAGTTGTTAATACACATTGGTCAGCGTTGACACCAGTAAAAAATATTGTCGTTATTCCTAAGTTCCGCAGAATACTATCTAAGGGTGTATCCCAAAAACCACTCATTCGATATTTATCAACGCAAATATCATCTGGTTGCTGTTCGAGTTCGTCTACTACTGCTGCTGCCCAACTACCTTTTACAAGTACTTTAGCACCGTTTTTGGGAAGAGGATCACCCAGTCCCACACCTTCACCTGTGGGATTATAGACGTGTAGTAAAGCAGGACTTATATTGAGTAAATCAGGGCGATTTCCCCAATTTAGCCAAATTATAGGCACTTCAGCAGTGCGTAGTACTGGTAATAATTTTTGTAATGGTTCAATGGGTTGACGTGCTGGGGTGATATCTACACCAATATGCGCTAACCAACCATCAGAATGACAGAAGTCATTTTGCATATCAATGACAATTATGGCAGCTTTTGCCAAGTCAAGGCGCAAGGTTTTGGTTTCTGTTGATAAGATAACTGGTTGTGGGGTCTTTTGAGGACGAGTAATGTCTGCAAAAGTCTGATTTACTTCCCAAGCATTTGGTGCAATGCCTAATGTCCGAATTGGTAGATTCATAAATGTCAACAGCCAAGATAATTTTTTTCTTTGTGACTTGAAATTCAGTTGAGAGTTAAATTACTTTATCAAGGTTAAAATCATGAACTTTACTATTAAAAATGCTGTAATTGCAGTTACAGATGGTTACACGACTATAGATGTGCAAGTTGTCAATGGTATTATCACCGCTATTGACTCTAATTTAGATGTGATTGGTACAAGAATTAACGGTGAAAATAAACTGTTACTGTCTGGTTTTTTTAACGCCCATACCCATTCTTCCGAAAAATGGCAACGGGGAGTAATTCCACCTTTACCGTTAGAGTTATGGTTAGCACATTTATATGAGTTTGCCCCTTTGGATACGGAACAGGTTTATCTCAGCGCCTTGGGAACGGCTGTAGAAACTTTACTTTCTGGGGGAACGAGTGTGGTAGATCATTTGGTGTTAATTCCCGGTAAAGAGTTAGAAACTATCGCCACAGCCGTTCGCGCTTATCGAGAAGTCGGAATTCGGGCTTTTGTTGCCCCTTTGATTCAAGATGAATCTCTCAGTGCGGGGATACCTTCAGGGGAATCAAGCCAAATTCATGAGCCTTATTTTCGTTCTACTGCGGAAACTTTGGTAATTATTGAAGAAGCGGTGAGGCTGTTTCATCGTCCAGATGAGGGGATAAATATTTTAGTTGCACCAACAGGGATACAGTTGTGTAGTGATGCTTTATTTACGGGATGTGTTGAATTAAGTAATCGTTACAATCTTTGTCGTCACTCGCATTTACTGGAAACTAAAGCCCAGGAAAAACTAGCCCAGGAAAAATATGGTTGTACTGCGGTTGAACATTTGCAGCGTATTGGTTATTTGAGCGATCGCACAACTCTAGCTCATTGCGTTTGGTTAACCGACTCTGATATTAACATTCTCGCCGCAACTCAAGCTACAGTTGTTCACAATCCTTTAAGTAATCTGCGTTTAGGTAGTGGTATTGCACCCATTCTCAAATATCGTCAAGGTGGTGTAAATGTAACTTTTGGTTGTGATGGTGCTTCTAGTAATGATTCTCAGGATTTGTTAGAGGCTATTAAAATTGGTTCTATTTTACACAATTTTACTGAATTAGATTATCAATATTGGATTACTCCCCGTGAAGCTGTAGAAATGGCTTCTTTAGGTGGTGCGAAAGGATTAAATATGGATGATCAACTGGGTTCTCTTACAGTCGGCAAACAAGCTGATTTAGTTCTTTATGATTTAACTAATTTATCATTGCTTCCTCGTACTGATCCCATTGGTTTATTAGTTTTAGGTCGTCCTACTAATGCTGTTGATAGTGCTTGGGTGCATGGTAAACAAATTATTGCTGATGGTAAATTTACGACTATTAATGTTGATGAGTTGCGGCAAGAATTATTTAACCGCAGTGAATGGGGAAAAACACGCTTGTCGAAGAGTGTAGGGGAAATGGAGGTTCATTATCGTCAGGTGATGGGTTTGTAAAACGCAGAGGTACGCTGAGGTTAGCGCGGAGGTACGCGGAGAGATTTTTTTCATAAAGTCATTAGTTCGTTTATTAAAAGCGGACTTCTAGTTAGCTATTTGTGATTTATCTGTTATTTTGGACGTTTAATTCCCCCCTTTCTTTTGACCTCAAATCCATATAGATAAATTTCCGGCATATTAATACGTTCCTCAGAAAGACTTTCAATAATTCCCAGTTGTAATAAATATTCTATAACTTCTTCTGGTTTTGTAATGAATGGGAGTTTTTCTGCTTTTTCATTCCAAGTCGTGTTAGCTATTGCTTCTAAAAATATGGATTTTTCAATTGGAACGCTTAGACCTTTTAAGCTAGTTTTCAATGATTCTAACCAAGGATATTCTTCGTGTGCTAACTCTCGAATTCTATCTTTAGAAGTTTCCATGAGCGCACCTTGTAAGTCTGAAGGATGTAGCAATGTAGTTTCTGGTAAAGGTTGTTCGTCTAATTTTTCTAATCTACGACTTGCTGCTAATGAAAACAGATTTAAAAATGAACGAGGAGCAATTCTACGTCCAGCATCTTGGAGATGATTAGGAATCCATCTATATGTGTAACCTTTTCTGGCATTAGCACCCATGAATTTACCAATTATTTTTTCAATCATAGATTCAAAAATTGATTCATCCGCAGCTACCATTATCCCCAAATCTGTATTAGTTTCTTTAATAAAATTTGGAATAATCTGCAAATAATCTGCCATTTCTTGTCCAGAATTTGCTAATCTTTTGAAAAATAATTGATATAACCATGAATGTTTCCATTCTAGATTAATCTGATGTGCTTTGAGTTTTGAAGCATCAGGAAAACCTAAAAACTCTTCTCGAAAAAGGTCTGTACGTAAAAAAATCTTTGGTCTTATTCGTTCCCAGCGTCGCCACCTATCTAACCAAAATGCTAAAAGCTCTCCAATGGGTGCAGCTAATTTATTATATGAACTAACCAATCTATCTAATTCATCATAAGTAATAAATAGCCATTCATCAGTTTCAATTAATTTTTCATCTAATAATTCTAGAGCATGATTAATTGTTTCTAATTCTTGGCGTACAAGAGGAAACCAATCTGAAAGTAGTGATAAATTATTTAGTAATGCTTGACGAGTTACTGGGGGTATTACCTCAGCCCAATTACTAGTTAATGCTTCATTATTTTGTCGCAGTATGATTCCCAACATTAAACCAATCCAAAATGCACGCCAATCAAGATTATTTGCATTTTGCATTACAGTTTCTATAGTTTCCTGGGATGGAAATATTTTACCTCTTTGCTGGGTACGACCAAAAGCTGCAATCCATGTTGTTTTATCTAAGGTAGGTAAAGCTCTAATTTTTAAATTTTCTACGAGTGTAATTCGTCCAGATGGAATAGCTAATAAACGAAATAGTTCTGTTTTACCTACACCCCGACCTCCTAATATTAAAAATGTATCTGGTTCTAATGCTCGGCGATAATCAGGAACTGGAAGAAAGTTTTTCAAAAAATCTATATGATCATCACTTTCATGCTCTGCTGTTGCTGCTCCCGGAGCTATATTTTGCATTAATTCTAGAAGTTTTTGTTTATTAAAGTCACTCATATGGCTACCTAATTTCTGTTATCCAATTCCTTACCGAAAAGGCGGCAAATTCTCTCAGCTAGATTTTGATAATCTTGACTAGTCATTAAATTAACAATACCTTGTAAGCGTAATTCTTCTTCCTCAGTATCATCACGAGTAAAGAGAGAAATATCTCCTTGTAAATCATTTTGTAAAGGAATAACAATAGGTGTAAAGAATGCTTCAGTATCATTAAAATTTGGAACATCCTCAGCATTATCATAATATTTTTCTTGAAAAATCTGATATGCCTGTTCTCTAAATGCTCTCACTTCCTCATTTCTTCTTGGATCATTCAAACTAGGAGCCATCGCATGAACTAAACATACCGGCAATCGCTTTTCTGGTGCTATTGGTCGAGATAAATGATGAATTACATGAGTTAATCCATCCCAACTTTGACGAGATTGTCTACCAAATATAACTGCGGCATGGGAAAGATTTGTTAATGCTAATCCTCCAATATCATGAAATCCTGCTCTAGAATCTAGTAGGATGAAATCAAGAGGTTTAGCTAATCTTTCTAATTCATTAAGCATATCCTGAAAATTATCAGGTAATTCATGATCAATCAGATTCTGAAAATCTAGCCTTGCTAATTTTTCTAAGTAGTTATCATCTACAATTCCGGCAGGGATTAAACGTATTGATTCTCCAAAATCTCCCAGTAATAATTGTTTATTAATTTGTGCAATATGAGTATTTAAAGACCAATTATTTTTTTGAATCTTTTTCTCTAATAAATAGTCAATAACACCAAAATCGACAGAATTATCTTTAAAAAAGATTGTGGATAAGCCAGGAGCTTCTAAATCCAAATCTACTATGGCTACCCTATGTCCATTACGAGCTAACGTGAGTGCCGTTGCAACCAGGGCTGTAGTTCTACCTACACCACCTTTAAATGAAAAAAAAGTAATAATAGCTGGTTTATGTCCTTGATCAACCAGTTCTATTTTCCAAGGTGGCTCACCTGAATTTTTGTTAGTCCATGCTTGTTTAGCAATATGGCGTTCTAATATATATAAGCTAGGAACAATATTATTATCTTGCCACTCAGCATTAATTCTACAGTATTTAATTTCTGCAATTAAAGCTTTATAACCGTCTTTTTCTCCTTCTGGCAACCATATATCTTTGCCATAGTATGAACCAAGTTTTTGTTCTAGGTATTGTTCTAATTTCTTTATATCTGTTTTTTCAGGGTGAAAATTTGCCTTTGGTTCTAAAAAAAGTCGTATCTTACCATAAACATCACGAATTATGGTTACAGATTCAAGATTTGCTGTCAATGTTGATTCTATATCAGGTTCTTTAAAGCAGTCTTCTACTTTGTCAAAAGTATCGCTAAAAGTAATCGTCATCTTTTAAATATTCTCGCTTGATATTTTGCCATCTAAAACAAGTCTAGGAATAACTTCATTATAAATTTGTTCTGCTCTATTCACTGCTTCTTCTGCTTCAACATCATTCCAGCGACCAGATTGAGAGTAGCGCCTTTCTGGGTGATCCTGATCTAAGACTGTTCCTGTAGTTCTAGAAGTTGAAAGTTGCATATCAAGCACAGGATACATTAAGCGGAGCCTATCCATTGCCAGACCTTGAAGTTTCGTTAAATCATGACCATATTTTATGGCTGCTTTTTGATCTTTAGGAATATATACCTCTACTAATACCTTAAATGAGCATTCAACAACATAACCCGCAAGATATACTGCATTATCCAATCGCTGTTCATTGAGTAATAGCTTTGCATCTTGTAAATGTCGTGCAGCAGCCTGTGTAAAGGACTCTGACATGATTATTCTCTAATAATATTGATTGATGAATTATACACCTATCCCTTTTCTTTTCTGTTTCTGCACGGCCAGGGTAAAGGGTAAGGAGACATAAAAAACCTGTAATCAAAACTTAGTAGCATTTTTACTAAGCAAGCTCAAATTTCAAGCTGCAAAATTGCTAAATTAACAGTGGATGTTAATCTAGCTGTAGGGAAAAATGGTATCTACTAAAACAACATTTCCAGATATCCAAAATCATTGGGCGCGTCCGTTTATTGAGGCTTTGGCGCAACGTCGGATTTTAAATGGCTATCCTGATGGTACTTTTCGCCCTGATAATTCTGTGACTCGTGCTGAGTTTGCTGCAATTATTGGCGCGGTATTTACTCAATCGGTTAAACGCGATTATGTGTCTTTTGTGGATGTCCCCAATAACCACTGGGCTATTAATGCTATTAAAAAGGTCTACGAAACAGGTTTTTTGGTGGGTTATCCTGATAAGCGTTTTGGTATCAATGAAAGGATTTCTAGGGGTGATGTCTTAGTTGCTATGGTTAATGGTTTGGAAATTGCTGCTAAGGTAGAAGCTGATCTGGTGAATGGATTGCCACAAATTTATCAAGATGCGATCGCTATTCCTAACTATGCTATAAATCAGATTGCGATCGCATCTCGTGTAGGTTGGGTGGCTAGTTATCCAAATATCAAATTACTCAATCCCAAAATAGCTGCTACTCGTGCAGATGTGGCTGTGATGGTCTATCAAGCTTTGGTATATCAGGGAAAAGCAGAAAAGATTGCTTCTGACTACATTGTGGTTCCACCAAACATTGTCTCCACACCCACTAATACAGTCAAGGTAAGTCATAGCCGCGAGTTTCGGGGTGCTTGGGTAACAACTGTATGGAATAGTGATTGGCCTTCCAAAGCGGGACTGTCTGTAGACCAGCAGAAAGCTGAACTTTTGGCAATTATCCAACAATTACAATCCCTGAATTTTAATGCATTAGTTTTGCAGGTGCGACCAGAGGGAGATGCTTTATATGCTTCTGGGTTAGAACCTTGGAGTGCGTGGATTACGGGAACTCAGGGAAAAGCACCAGAACCATTTTATGATCCTTTAGAATATGCGATCGCAGAATGTCATAAACGCAATATTGAACTTCATGCTTGGTTCAACCCCTACCGCGCCAAAACTACCACCAAAAGCGGGTCTAATGTCCGTCCCCACATAGCCATAACTAATCCCGAAGTTGTTTATCAATGGGGAAATCAATTATGGATGGACCCAGGTGCGAAAATCGTTCAAGATAGAGCCTACAATGTCATTATTGATGTTGTCAGCCGCTACGATTTAGATGGCATTCATCTGGATGACTATTTTTACCCCTATCCCATATCCGGTCAAACTTTCCCCGATAACAAAACCTACGCAGCTTATAAATCAAGCGGTGGGACACTTAACTTAGAAGACTGGCGACGGGAAAACGTCAATCAAATGGTATTACGTCTATCTCAGGGAATTAAAAAAACCAAATCTCACGTTAAATTTGGGATTAGTCCCTTTGGTATTTATCGTCCTGGACAACCAGCAGGTATTGTGGGCTTAGATGCCTATAATGTCCTGTATGCTGATTCTAAAAAATGGTTACAGCAAGGTTGGATAGATTATTTAGCCCCCCAACTTTATTGGCGCACCGACCAAACACAACAGAGTTATGAAGTCTTACTCAAATGGTGGACAGAAGCCAATACTAAACAGCGACACATTTACGCAGGTAACAATATTGGACAACTAGACGGTAAAGCCTGGAAAAATGAAGAGATAGGAAAGCAGATTATCATTACTCGCAACTTAGCAGGTAAACTTTCCTTGGGCAATATCTTCTTCAGTATGAGTTCCATAACTGAAAATCGCCAAGGCATTGCTGACCAATTTAAAAATGCCTATTATTCCAGACCTGCAATAGTTCCTACTATGTCATGGCAAAGTACAATAGCGCCATCTCCCCCCAAAGAACTAAAATTCCAAAACGGTAGACTTAATTGGGAAGCAGGTGATAATCAACCTGTACGTTCTTGGACGCTGTACCGTCAAAGTGGAGATAGTTGGATAATTCAAAGAATTTTGTCTACTGGTACTAATTTTGCGACTGTGCAACCTGGAACCTATGCAGTGTGTGCAGTAGATAGGTTGGGAAATGAGAGTGCAGGTGTGACTATTGCAGTGAGTTGATGTCCATTCACAAATTTAATTTGATTTTTTGCAACTTCGTGGAATCGGTCTGAGGATACGGAGTTTTTGTTTATTTAGAGTTTGACTTGTTTTTTAGAAAAAAGTATGCTACCTTTGATAAGGCTTAGTTAAGGACGGTTAGCTCAGTTGGTTAGAGTACATCGTTGACATCGATGGGGTCGTTGGTTCGAATCCAATACCGTCCATATTTGTAAACTAAATTAAAAACAGTTTCTGCATCAATCTTGCTCTAGCTTGTTGTGTGTCTACATCATTTGGATTTATTTTGAGTGCCTTTGTATAATCGGCTATTGCCATTAGATAACACTGAGACAAGTCAATTTTTAGGTGGTATGTTGCCTTCACCAGCCAGTCGGGATTTTTGGATGAAGACTGATACTCAGCGAAAATCTCTCCCCAAAACTTATAAATCTCTGCGCGATTAACATAAGCATTAGCGCAATTTGGATTAATCTCAATAGCTTTGCTGTAGTCTTTAAAAGAAAATACTGTATTTGGCACTACACCAGCATCTAGGTCTTCAATGTAGATTAATCCCCTTTGTAGATAAGCGTTGTAGTTATTAGGATTCTTTTCTATTTCCCTGTTTAAATCTTCTATGTTTTTCATAGTTATTAGTGAACGCTAAATTAGCTGGACTGAATCTTTATTAATTAATAAATCTGGTGATAATGATCACTGAATGCGATAGATGCAGTTCTAATGCTGTAGTTTCTGCCTGTTGCTGTTCATCATCCAGAAAACCAGTTTCATCTGGAGAACGTAAATTCAAAACTGATTTAAAACCGACCGTTGCTAATTCTTGCAGTTGCTCAGATGAAATTTGTTCAGCTTCTAGATGCTGCTGTAATTTGGGTTTAGTATTGTCAAAATCGTGCAATTCTAACCAATCTTTTGGCATAAAAGAAGATTTCCAGTTACTAAAAACTCAGATTTTCAAGAGTGTGTTTTATCACCCCATAATTTAACTACTGCAAGTCTATCGACAAATAGTAGATTAAAGATAAATACAGAGTAACATATCAATTCAGAGAAAATCAAGTAGTCAGATAATTAGCTATCTAGGTAGGTAGTAACACAAAAGATAATCACTGGAGTTTAGACTAAGCAATGAAAAAAGACCCAGCAGGGCTGAGTAAATCAGAGACTTAGCAAAAGTAAAAGTATTAGTAAAGCTCGAATATTAAACAGTAACAGATGGTTCTTTACGTGGCTTACTTACCCTTTTTTAACTGTTGGATAGCGGTTTTTACGGCAACAGGATACTTTCCTTGGTGTAAAGATGCGTCCCTCAGTCTGCAATCCTCCCATCGAATTATCACTGAAAGAAGAAAAAGTAGTAAAATGTATACGTACAGCCAGATTGTTCGTATTTTTAAGGCAGATAGGTCACGAACTATCTAATTGTGACTTTCAATTAGAATTTT